>CASFRN010000129.1 GCA_949296855.1 uncultured Bacteroides sp.
AGCTTGCCAAAGAAATGAATTACCGCCCCAATCCGTTCGCCATGAGCCTGCGGAAAAACACGCCCCGCATCATCGGAGTCATCGTGCCCGACATCGTGACACATTTCTTCTCGTCCATCTTGAGCGGCATTGAAGATACAGCCATAGCCAACGGATATTTCGTCATCATCACTACCTCGCACGAACGTTTCGAACACGAAAAACGAAACATCGAAAACTTGGTGAATATGCGTGTAGAAGGCATCATCGCCTGCCTTTCGCAAGAGACTACCGACTATTCGCATTGGGCATCACTAACAGACATCAATATGCCACTCGTCTTTTTCGACCGCGTATGCCTGACCGACCGCTTTTCTTCCGTCGTTGCAGACGGAGCGCAATCGGCACAAGCCGCCACCCAACATCTGTTGGATAGTGGAAGCAAGCGGATAGCATTCATCGGAGGTGCCAATCACCTGTATATCGTCAAGCAACGGAAACACGGCTATTTGGAAGCCCTACGTGCCAATAAGATTCCCATTGAAAAAGAATTAGTCGAATGCCGCCGCATCGACTACGATGAAGGAATGCGGGCCACCGAAGCCTTGCTTGCCCTGCCCAATCCGCCCGATGCCATCTTAGCTATGAATGACACCTTGGCTTTTGCCGCCATGGAAGTCATCAAAAGCCACGGCCTGCGCATTCCGCAAAATATCGCCCTGATAGGCTATACCGACGAACGTCATGCCAATTACGTCGAGCCTAAACTTTCCTCGGTATGCCATCAGACTTACAAGATGGGCGAAACGGCATGCCGTCTCCTGATAGACCAACTACGAGGAGACCGTACCGTACGCCAAGTGGTGATACCTACCTCACTTCAGATACGGGAAAGCAGTATGAAAAAGAAAATCACAATTGGATGAAAACTATTAAAAAAGAAGGGAATACAAAGAAAAATCAGTATCTTTGTCCCGTAAATCAATTATATACACAACACTATCAACACTATGGAACAAAATCTGCAAACACAGGAAAAGAAGACACCGTTAACAAAGGAAGAAGTGTGGAGACGGATGAGGAAACATAAGAGAAAAAAGCAAGAGTTGTTAGAACAAATTCAGCAAGAGATGCGTGCGCGAATAAAAGAACGTACTGGCGAGGACGTAACATCGTTTGAGGTATGGTAACATTGAATACCTTAATGACGGCCGAATTGCCAGACGAATACGGCATTTGGAACTACGTTGCCCTTATTCTTCGTCCTGACCATCCTCAATTTGTATCCATCGCCCAACAATTCAGCGACACGATTGCTTTGTTTCGTGACAAACCCGAATAACCTTATCTCACCGTAATATCCCCAACTCACCCGCTACCCTGCAAGCCTCAATCGAATTACGCACCTGAAGTTTTTTCAATATCTCCTGCCTGTGACGGTTTACGGTATGGACGCTGATAGACAAAGCCGTTCCTTACGTATGGATTAAAGCCGTCCGCCGCTTGGATGCGGTAGAAATCTTCTACTCCTTCGATGACCAAAACTACGTGATGATGCGCAACGCCTGGCTGCAAGACCACGTCCCTGTACAAGTGGGTCTCATGGGAGCTTGCCCCGACGGAAAAGGATTCAACGTAACGTTCGAGCACTTTAAGGTAAAGCATCTTCCCGACCAACGCCGGCTGGAATGGCTAAAGAAGAACTGATGATAATCTGCTTGCAAAAGGATTGATTTCTGCATAAAGCCAGCTACCTTTTATATTCCAGCCCGTGGAATATACATTCCGCCCGCTGGAATATACGTTCCGGCTGGCGGAATGTACGTTCCAGCCGGCGGAATATAAAACTAATACAGCTTCTCATAAATTATCATACTATCAAAAACACATCTACAGCCTACCGGAAATAAGAACAAAATGAAAATTCTTCCCCCTCATTCTTCATTCTTCATTTAAATTCGTTACATTTGCAGGAAATATAAACCTTTAAAATCTCGAATTATGAATTTCCCGACTAATGTAAAGTACACGAACGAACACGAATGGATTCGTTTGGAAGGCGAAGAAGCATACGTAGGCATTACCGATTACGCGCAAGACCAATTAGGTGACATTGTCTTTGTAGACATCCCTACCGAAGGCGAAACGCTGGAAAAAGGCGAAACATTCGGCACGATAGAAGTTGTAAAGACCGTATCCGACTTGTTCCTTCCCATCGGAGGAGAAATACTGGAAGTAAATCCGGAACTGGAAGAACATCCGGAACTGGTAAACCAAGACCCGTACGGCAAAGGCTGGCTGGTACGCATCAAGCCGACGGATGCATCGGAATTGGACGAACTATTAGATGCGGAAGCATACAAACAGCTGATTAATGAATAAATTATTTTTAAGGAGTTAAAGGAATAAAAAGGAGTTATCGCCCGCTAAAGCGGGCTTAGGAGTTAAAAGCCAATAGTTGTTTTGTTATGAATTAGTAAAAGTATTGGCTTATAACTCCTGCGAGCAAAGCGAAGCATAACTTCCGCTAACTTCTTTTAACTCCCCTAAAAAGAGACAAACATGAAACCAATTGTAAGCATTATCATGGGAAGCACTTCCGACCTTCCCGTTATGGAAAAAGCGGCAGCCCTGCTCAACGAGATGCAAATACCGTTCGAAATGAATGCACTTTCCGCTCACCGCACGCCCGCTGAAGTAGAAAAATTCGCCCGTGAAGCCGCAGGCAGAGGACTGAAAGTCATCATTGCAGGTGCAGGCATGGCAGCTGCATTGCCGGGCGTAATCGCAGCCAATACCACATTGCCCGTTATCGGCATTCCTATCAAAGGCTCCACGCTTGACGGAGTAGACGCTCTGTATTCCATTATCCAAATGCCTCCCGGCATTCCTGTAGCTACGGTTGCCATCAACGGGGCGATGAATGCCGCTATCCTTGCCGTGCAGATGCTTGCCTTGTCCGACGAAACACTGGCGCAGAAGTTTGCCGCCTACAAAGAAGGCTTGAAGAACAAAATCGTGAAAGCCAACCAAGACCTGAAAGAGGTGAAATACGAGTATAAAGTGAACTAAAATACATTTTTTATATTCACCACAGAGGACATGGATTATTTCAACTATTCACGCCGCGAGGCAAGCGAAGTATATGTAGGCGGCACACCTATGGGAGGCACTAACCCCATCCGGGTGCAAAGCATGACCAACACGCCTACCACCGATACCGAAGCCTGTGTAGAACAAGCCATCCGCATCATTGAAGCTGGAGGCGAATATGTGCGCCTCACCACCCAAGGCACACGTGAGGCCGAGAACCTGAAGAACATCAACATCGGCTTGCGCTCGAAAGGCTACGGCACACCGCTGATTGCTGACGTCCACTTCAATCCGAAAGTGGCGGAAGTGGCAGCACTTTATGCCGAAGGGGTACGCATTAACCCGGGCAACTATACCGATGCCGCACGTACCTTCAAGAAGCTGGAGTATACGGATGAAGAATACGCCAAAGAGATACAAAAGATACGCGAACGGCTGGTCCCTTTCCTGGACATCTGCAAGGAAAACCATACCGCCATACGCATCGGGGTGAACCACGGCTCGCTGTCCGACCGCATCATGTCGCGCTATGGCGATACGCCTGCCGGCATGGTGGAATCGTGCATGGAGTTCTTGCACATCTGCGTGGAAGAAGACTTTAAGAATGTAGTCATTTCCATTAAGGCTTCAAATACCGTCATCATGGTGAAAACCGTCCGCTTATTGGTGGAACAGATGGAGAAAGAGGGCATGAATTTCCCGCTTCATTTAGGAGTGACCGAAGCAGGAGACGGAGAAGACGGACGCATCAAGTCGGCATTAGGCATCGGAGCCTTGCTGTGTGACGGATTAGGCGATACCATCCGCGTCTCGCTTACCGAAGCTCCCGAAGCTGAAATACCTGTAGCACGCAAGTTAACAGATTACATCGCGAAACGGAAAGGCCATGTATATATACCGGGAAAAGAAGCGGAAGGTTTTTGTTATACCGACCCAGTCCGCCGCACCACAAATCCTGTGGAGAATATCGGTGGAGACCATGTGCCTGTAGTTATCTCGGCACGCCTCAACGGGAATATGGAGACAAGCGGACAATTCCGTCCGGACTATATCTATTGCGGGCAGACCTTGCCCGAAGAACGCCAGCCGGGCATCGGCTACATCGTAGACGCTAACCGCTGGGACGGAAGCGAAGGC
>CASFRN010000130.1 GCA_949296855.1 uncultured Bacteroides sp.
AACAGGAACTCCCGTTCCGGGCGGGAGCATTTGTGCCCGGCAACATCATACCCGTGCCCTGTCAGATAACTCCCAATATGGAACCATCTGTCTGCCGTTCGTTCCTACTTCTGTAGCTGACGGTCAGGTTACTTACTATCAGGTTTTGGAGTTGGAAAGCGACGAGATTACCCTCGTAGAAACCGATTTTGAAGCCGGCAAGCCGCTGTTCTATCAAAAATCCGGTACAGGCAGCATCACCTTCAGCGCCGAAAGTGCCGCAGGAGTGGAACTGGTAACCACCCCTGCGACAGACAACTTCATGGAAGGTACAATGAGTGAGGTTATACCCAACGCGGGCTACTTCCTGAAGAACAACAACTTCTATCCGATAACCAATGGAGACAAAGTAAAGGTGAAGTCTTTCCGTGCGTATGTGAAGGGGCAGAATGATGCTTCGCAAGCAAGCGTCATGTCTGTCAATGTGGCAAGACCGTAACAAAGTATTAAGAACTCCCATTCCGGGCGGGAGCATTTGTGCCCGGTAACATCATACAGACACCGCAGCCCGCTACCGCAAGGTCAGTGGGCTGCATTTCGTCATTTTCGGCATCGTCTATATTTGGCTCAACGAACAGCACAGACGACAGGAATTAGAGATTACAAGCCAAAAGATAAGATGTTTACGCAAGGACATACACGAGGTATATGGATTTTGTTTGTGACACTATTAACAGTGTTGATAATTCCGTGTTTCTCTTCTTGTAGCGATGACGGCGAAGAAAGTGCTGTCAACCCGAATCCTCCCCAATATGAATCTGTTAGTGGAAAATATGAAATCACCGACCCGAAATCACCGACCATTCTTCTCCGTATGAAAGTATCGAGCCCGGAAAACTATAGTAGGTAGGGCTGTGGCGTATGATAACACCTATACTCCTGCCGAAGAGGGGGCGTTATCGGAGGTAATATGACATGGATTTAGAGGAACTGAAATACCTTTATTGGGCAGGGTTGCTTGGTGTATCTCCCAAGCATCTTTTTGAAAAAGTAACTATTCTTGTCTGTCTAGTTATAGTGCGTTGATGACACGGACGAAGCGGATTTCTATGGGTTATTCTTATAAAGAACAGCCGTGTACATCCGCTGAGTCCGTGTTATTTTGACGGTTTGTGTGTAATCTTGAAAAGTCCGACAAACCCTGTTTTACAATCCTTTTATCCAGTCTGCAATGTCTTGCAACACTTCTGTCGAACAGGTTTCTTCGATGCGGTAATAATCCAATGCCGTAGCAGGTTGGCAATGCTGGAACAAATGGTTCAAGTCTGGATATTCTTTGATGAGGTTTTTCTTATTACCGTTTGCCAACAGCTTCCGGATGGCGTTCAGATTGGTCGACGCTATTACTTGAATATCATTGCTGCCGTTGATAGCCATCACCGGAACTGTTACACGGGCAATATCGGATGCCGGGTCATAATCCACGAAATAATCCAGCCAACTATTTTTCGGTTGGGCTTTCATTTCAGCACGTATTTGTTTTACAGTCCTGTTCGCAGGTTGTCCATAAAGCCGTAATTGTGCATTTTGCTGTTCTGCCAGCAGCGTGTCTCCTTTTATGCCTGTTCCAGCCATACTGACAAGAAAATCGACGGCATTATCGGCGCCCAGCATAAAGGCGATCATCCCTCCTTCGCTATGTCCTAATACGCCGACCTTGTCGAAATGCTTGTTTTCTTTCAGCCAATCTATTCCTGCTTCCGCATCATCGGCAAAATCCTTGGATGTGCTTGTCGTCCGACTTCCCGTAGACTTGCCTGTACCTCTATCGTCGTAGCGTAAAGAGGCGATGCCATTCCGTGCCAGATAGTCGGCTATCACCCAAAAAGGCTTATGTCCGAACACTTCCTCATCACGGTTTTGCGCACCGCTTCCTGTCACCATCAGCACGACTGGGACGCGTTGCCCTTCCGTGTATCCGACCGGATAAGTCAGCGTGCCCGAAAAGACCGCATTTGCCTTATCATTGGTGAAAGACACTTCTTCCGTTTGATAAGGGAATGGGGCTTTCGGTTCTTGCGGACGATTAGGAAGCGCTTGTCCTCCGGGAGTCAAATTCAACGGGAGCGACATTCCGTTTTGCGTAAATGTTCCTTTGATGGTATTCCCCGTTAACTTGCCTGTATAAGCAAGATTCACAATGGGCACTTGCAAGCTGACTGAATCTTTTGAAAGATATTGAATAGCAACAGGAACGCCAATGGCGCTTTGTGCCGGAATGTCTAATTTCACAAGGTCTTTGCCTGTCTTATCCTTATCGAAATGAAAGACTAACGCTAATTTCTGCGAAACTAAATCCAATTCCCCGTGCCAACTTCCTTGTATGTTTTGGGCTTGTGACACGTAAGATGTCATTAAAATGGAAATGATGATAAATAAAGAAATCCGTTTCATATAGGTTTAAGTTATTTTTGATTAAGTTCCTTTTTTGAAGCCACACAAAATTACTAAAAAAACGCAGATTCTCGCAGATTAAATCATAAAATCATCCGCGTAAATCTGCGCTAATCTGCGTTTCTTTCAGATAATCAATTTTTGAAATCTGTGTAATCTGTGGTGAAAAAGACATGTCAGCCGGCGAACTCTGCCCAATCGGTGAGGCGCATGTCGCCTTTCTTGAGGAACACCTGGTGCATGCCCAGGGCGGCGGAGAGGCTGTGGCTGGTCTGCCCCTTGGTGGAAATCTTCAGGTAATCCCAAAGGAGCTGCTTGTAGTCGGGGTGGGCGCAGTTCTCGATGACGGCTTGGGCACGCTCCATGGGGCTCTTGCCGCGCAGGTCGGCGATGCCTTGCTCGGTGATGATGACGTTGACGGAGTGCTCGCTGTGGTCGAGGTGCGACACCATGGGGACAATGGAACTGATGCAGCCGCCTTTTGCCGTCGAGGGGCACGAGAAGATAGAGATGTACGCGCTGCGGGTGAAGTCGCCCGAGCCTCCGATGCCGTTCATCATCTTCGTGCCGCAGATGTGGGTGGAGTTCACGTTGCCGTAGATGTCGGCTTCGATAGCGGTGTTCATCGTGATGACGCCGATGCGGCGGATGACTTCGGGGCAGTTGGATATCTCGGAGGGGCGGAGCACGAGCTTGTGGGCGAAGAAGTCCATGTTCTGGTAGATGTCGTCCAGGCAGTCGTTTGTCACGCTCAGCGAGCAGGTGCTTCCGAACTTGATGCGCCCTTCCTTAATGAGGGTGATGACGGAGTTCTGGATGACTTCGGTATACATTTCGAAGGGCGGGATGCTGGAGTCGCGTCCCAAGGCGCTGAGCACGGCGTTGGCGATGTTTCCCACGCCCGATTGCAGGGGGAGGAAGGTGGAGGGGATGATGCCCCGCTTCATGTCGGCTGCAAGGAAGTCGGCTACGTTTTGTCCGATTTTATCCGTCACAGGGTCGGGTGCGCTGAATCCGCGTGCCTCGTCGGGGATGTTCACTTCTACCACGCCGACTATCTTTTTCGGGTCGACCTGTATGTAGGGCAGTCCGATGCGGTCGCTGGGACGGACGATGGGAATGGGGCGGCGGTAGGGCGGACGCTCCATTTCATAGAGGTCGTGCATGCCGATGATGCGTTTGCTGTGCGCCGCGTTCAGTTCGATGATGATGCGGTCTGCCAGGCGGGCAATGGTGGGCGTAAGTCCTACGCCTGCCGTGAGGTAGATGCGTCCGTCGTCGGTCAGTTCGCAGGCTTCCACGATAGCGGTGGTGACGTGTCCTAAGAATCCGGAGCGCAGGCGTTGCGCCACTTGCGAGAGGTGGATGTCGGTGTAATTGATTTCGCCGTTGTTCACCGCCTTGCGGAAATCGGTGTTGGTGGTGTAGGGGGCGCGGAACTTAATGGCGTGTGCACGGGTCAACGTTCCGTCGCACGAGTCTCCTGTCGAAGCTCCGGTAATGATTCCGATGCGGAACTCTTCGCCCCGCGCGTGTTTTTCTTCGGCTTGTTTCGCCAGTTCGGTAGTTACTGCTTTGGGGCTTCCTGCCGGCGTAAATCCGCTCAGCGCGATGATTTCGCCGTTCTGTATCAGGCTGGCGGCTTCTGCCGCTGTCATTCGGTTGTAGTTCATAGTTTTCAGGTATTATTAATTTATGTATTAGTATTTCCGTTTGAATATCTCCGAGTAGATAAATGCCTTCCGCGCTTCGTTCCGCGTGTGGAGGCTGATTTTTCCTTTTTCCGTCGGATGCGCCGCTTTAGGCGGAACGCTGGGTGCCGGCTTCTGCCGTTGCATTTGTTGAGTATATCGGACCGGCTCTTTGCGTGGGCGGGGCTGTTCTTCCTCGGCGGGTACTTCGTCTTCTTCCATAGATAGTTCCGGAAAGTCGAAAACCGGTTTCGGGCGGGCTGCCTTTTCCGCCTTCGGCTTCTGTGTCATCACTTTATAAGTGACAATCACGATGCATATAAGAATGATAAGAATGTTGCTCATATCTGTTGCTATTAATAGTAAGGTGTGAAAGGAATCGCCCAAAGATAATGATTTTTTGGCAAAGAAACATAAGAACTTTCTGCTTATTGTGTGATACGGAATAGAATTGTTATCTTTGCGGGCGTTTTTAAAGATGTTTCTTTACTGTAGCATACACAGGCATTAGTTAATAATTAATAATATGCGCTTAAAAGAAAGGGGATTGAGTCACCCGAAAATGCAGCGCATCAAGTCTATAACCATAAATACATATCGTATGACAAATCAAACTGCGGGAACGGACTTTAAATCCGCGACCGGAAAGGAAACAAAGAAACTGTTTATCGAGACCTACGGATGCCAGATGAATGTGGCAGACAGCGAGGTCGTGGCTTCGGTTATGCAAATGGCGGGCTATGTGCCTTGCAACACGTTGGACGAAGCCGACGCGGTGTTTATGAACACGTGTTCCATTCGTGAAAATGCTGAGCAGAAGATTCTGAATCGGCTGGAGTTCTTCCATTCGCTGAAGAAAAAGCGCAAACATCTTATTGTAGGCGTATTGGGCTGTATGGCGGAACGGGTAAAAGAAGACCTGATAGAGAATCACCACGTCGATTTGGTGGCGGGACCGGATGCTTATCTTTCCTTGCCCGACCTGATTGCTTCGGTGGAAGCGGGCGAGAAGGCTATCAATGTGGAATTGTCTACAACCGAGACTTACCGCGACGTGATTCCTTCGCGCATCTGCGGAAACCGGGTTTCGGGCTATGTGTCGATTATGCGCGGATGTAACAATTTCTGCCATTACTGCATCGTGCCTTACACCCGCGGAAGGGAACGGAGCCGGGACGTGGAAAGCATTCTTAACGAAGTGCGCGACTTGCAGGCGAAAGGCTATAAAGAGGTCACCCTTTTGGGACAGAACGTCAATTCGTACCGTTTCGAGCAAGACGGGAATGTGATTACTTTCCCCACGTTGCTCCGTATGGTAGCGGAAGCGGTGCCCGATATGCGTGTGCGCTTTACCACTTCGCATCCCAAGGACATGAGCGACGAGACGCTTCACGTGATAGCCGAAGTGCCTAATGTATGCCGTCACATCCACCTGCCGGTGCAGAGCGGAAGTTCGCGCATCTTGCAGTTGATGAACCGCAAATATACCCGTGAGTGGTATTTGGAACGGGTAGCGGCTATCCGGCGCATCATCCCCGATTGCGGATTGAGCACCGATATCTTCTCAGGATTCCATTCGGAGACGGAAGAAGACCACCAGATGAGCCTTTCGCTGATGCGTGAATGCGCGTACGATTCGGCTTTCATGTTCAAGTATTCCGAGCGTCCCGGTACCTACGCATCGAAGCATTTGCCCGACGATGTGCCCGAAGAGGTCAAGATACGTCGTCTGAACGAATTGATAGAGTTTCAGAACCAGCTTTCGGCAGAAAGCAACGCGAAAGATGTAGGCAAGACGTTCGAAGTGTTGGTAGAAGGTGTCTCCAAACGCTCGAAAGAACAACTCTTCGGACGTACGGAACAAAATAAAGTCGTAGTATTCGACCGGGGCACGCACCGTATCGGTGATTTTGTAAAGGTGCGCATCACCGAATCGAGTTCGGCTACACTGAAAGGAATAGAAGTATTTTAATTTCATAATCCAATAAAACCAAAGACAAAACAATGAAAACAAGAGTGACACTCTGTTGGCTGCTGATGGCCCTGTTCTGCCTGCCGATGTTTGCCCAAATGCAAGACCCGGTGCAGTTCAAGGCCGAATGGAAGGAACTTTCGGCTACTGAAGCCGAAATTGTGTTTACGGCAACGATTGATGCCGGATGGCACGTGTATTCCACTGAATTGGGAGACGGTGGACCGACTTCCGCAACATTCAACGTGGATGAAATTAAGGGTGCTGAGTTAGTCGGCAAACTTACTCCTGGTGCGGGGGAAGTGGAAAAGATGGACCCTATCTTTTCTATGCAAGTGCGTTATTTTGAAGGAAATGCCAAGTTTACTCAAAAAGTAAAACTTACCGGAGGCGATTACGTGGTGAAAGGTTATTTGGAATACGGTGCTTGCAATGACCAGAACTGTTTGCCTCCTACCGCTGTAGACTTTTCGTATAGCGGAAAAGCAAAACAAACAGCCCAAGCTTCTGTAAAACAGGAAATTCCTGCTCCGGTTGCCGAAGCGAAGGAAGATGTGGCGGTTGTAGCTGTAGACAGTACGGCTTCCGCTCCTGCCCAATTGGAAGGGACGAGTGATTATTGGAAGCCGGTCATCAAGGAACTTTCCGAATTTGGCGAGACACAGCAACAAGATACGCATTCATGGGTTTATATCTTCTTTGCGGGATTTATCGGAGGTTTGCTTGCCCTTTTCACTCCTTGTGTATGGCCTATCATTCCGATGACGGTCAGCTTCTTCTTGAAACGTACGAAAGATAAAAAGAAGGGCATTCGTGACGCATGGACTTACGGTGCGTCTATCGTGGTGATTTACGTGGCATTGGGGCTTGCCATTACCCTGATATTCGGTGCGAGCGCACTCAATGCTTTGTCTACCAATGCTATCTTTAACATCTTCTTCTTCCTGATGTTGGTGGTATTTGCCGCTTCGTTCTTCGGCGCGTTCGAAATTACCTTGCCTTCGAAATGGAGTAATGCGGTTGATAGTAAGGCGGAAGCCACTACCGGATTGCTCAGCATTTTCCTGATGGCATTTACCCTTTCGTTGGTTTCTTTCTCTTGTACCGGTCCGATTATCGGTTTCTTGTTGGTAGAAGTGTCTACTACGGGCAGCATCATCGCTCCGGCATTGGGTATGTTGGGCTTTGCCATTGCGCTTGCCTTGCCGTTCACCCTTTTCGCCATGTTCCCCTCTTGGCTTAAGTCGATGCCGAAGTCGGGCGGCTGGATGAATGTCATCAAGGTAGTGTTGGGCTTCCTTGAACTGGCTTTTGCCCTCAAGTTCCTTTCGGTGGCGGACTTGGCATACGGCTGGCGTCTGCTCGACCGCGAGACCTTCCTTGCCTTGTGGATTGTTATCTTCGGCTTATTAGGTTTCTACCTGTTAGGCAAAATCAAATTCCCGCATGATGATGATTCCACTAAAGTAGGCGTAGGGCGTTTTTTCCTTGCCCTTATCTCGCTTGCTTTTGCCGTTTATATGGTGCCCGGCTTATGGGGTGCGCCTCTGAAAGCAGTCAGTGCATTTGCTCCTCCGATGCAGACGCAAGACTTTAACTTGTATAAGAACGAAGTGCACGCTAAATTCCAGGATTATGATGCCGGTATGGAATATGCCCGTCAGCAAGGCAAGCCGGTGATGATAGACTTTACGGGATACGGATGTGTGAACTGCCGTAAGATGGAATTAGCCGTATGGACTGACCCGCAAGTGAGCAAGATGCTGACGGATGATTATGTACTCATCACGCTTTACGTAGATGAAAAGGCGAAATTGCCTGAACCTATCAAGATTATGGAGAATGGGAAGGAACGCACGCTTCGCACGGTGGGCGATAAATGGAGTTACTTGCAGCGTTCTAAATTCGGAGCCAATGCCCAGCCTTTCTATGTCTTGATAGACAACGAAGGCAACCCGCTCAACAAGTCGTATTCGTATGACGAAGATGTAGCGAAATACGTAGACTTCCTTCAGACGGGTTTGAAGAATTATAAGAAATAAGAAGTCTCGTAATTAGAGATTTTGGATACAGAGACACAAAGACACGGCGAGACATGAAAGTGCAGTGTTTTTGTGTCTCTGTTTTTTTTATTACAGTTTGCTTGCCCGCAGAATTTCACGTTTGCCTTCGGGTGGACCTGGCAGGCGTTCCACGGTAAAGCCTACGGCTTGCAGGGTGCGGCGAACTATGCCTTTGGCACAATAGGTGGTGAGAATGCCTCCGGGATTAAGGCAATCGAAAAGACGGGCAAAGAGGGCTTGCGTCCACATTTCCGGCTGCTTTTCGGGCGCAAAGGCATCAAAATAGATGACATCGTACTTATCGGGGAAACCGTAAGTGGTGAAATCGGTTTGTATTTTGTGCAACGTAAAATAAGGTGTTATCTGAACATCTTTTTCCCATGCGGCACGATGCAAGGCATAGAAATCAGCGGCACGTTCGGGGCAAATCCGTTCGGGGTAGGCAAGGCGGTTAATCAGTTCGGGTGCTACCGGATAGCGTTCGAGGGTGGTATAATGGACGGTGCGTTGTGCCTTATCGGCATAGAGCAAGGTAAGGAAAGCGTTCAGCCCTGTGCCGAAACCTATTTCTAATACACGTGGTGTAGGAGAAGGATGATGCTCCAATCCCATTTGGATAAAGATATGTTCCGATTCGGTCAAGGCTCCTTTCACGGAGTGGTAGTGTTCGTTCAGTTCGGGGACGAAGAGCGTATTGCTTCCGTCGGCTGTTAGTTCGATATTCATGTTGGTGTATTTAAAATAATTTAAAGACTCCTAACGTTGCCGCTACGAGGATGGCATAACGTGCTAATTTTCCGATAGTCATCGACAGGGCTACAATCCATACATTGGCACGCATCCAGCCTAATACGATGAGGATAGCATCGCCTATGACGGGCAGAAACGAGAACAATGCCATCCACGAGCCGCGTCCGCGGATGAATCGCTCGGCACGGTCCATTTGTTTTTTATCTACTCTTAGGTATTTTTCTATCCATTCTATTTTGCCTAAATGCCCTATCCAATAGCAGGTGATTCCGCCCAACGCATTGCCGGCTGTTGTGGAAATAGTAGACCATACGGGGTCTAATCCCAATCCTACGCAAGCCAACAATACAGCTTCGGACGAGAAAGGCAAGATGGTTCCTGCCAAAAAAGCGGAAATGAACATGCCGGCGTAACCCCAATCGGTCAGAAGTTGAAGAAATGCATCCATAAGTTGAACAGGCAAAATAAAAACCAAATCAGCAATGTAGCATGAAACAAGATGCGTGAAATGCGGCTGAATGTCAATGCAAAGTAATGCGCACTCATCATAGCAGCGGGGATAAGCGCCAGTGAGAGCAATTCTTTAACGTATTGAGGCTGTAAAGCCAACAGGATGTTAAGCCAAAGGCTCATCCAAATAAACACGCGCAGCAAGATGCGGGTTTGCACTTTATCCTTATAAGCAACTTGAAGATAGAGCACGCCAAAAGTGATGGAGAATAGTAGCACAACTCCCCACGATACGTAGTGAGTAAGGGTAAGCACACTGTAGTCTATCGGTTGAAATAGCACCAACCGAGTCAGGTAAGGATAAATGCCCGTCACATTGTCCGTCCATACAAAATAGGCGAATAAGAACCAATAAGGCAAGGTAAAGCCCATGATGCCGGCAAAGAAGCTGCGGGCGTTGAGCGCGCGTAAGCTGATGGTGTGTATATATAATAAAGGTGTAATCCACGCTAAAGGCGGAAGAAGGAGGCTGCCCAATCCCAAGAAGAGGAAACTTTGGAACAAATAGCCCGGTGCATAATTAGATTCGTAACTTTGGAAAAGATTCAGCAGCATCAGGACGAATAAAGCGGGCAAGACACAAGACATAGAAGCCTCGTGCAAGAACACCGTTGCTGCATAAAGCAGAAGAAAGGAAGCCGCAGGAAGGGTAGTACGCGTGCGTATCAAGGCGAATTTGGTTTCTGTCTCTAAAAGCAGGTAAGAAGCGAATCCGAACGCCAGCAGCGAGCCGGCATTGAGCCAGTCGTGTATCGAAGTGGCTGCCCAAATAAGCAGCGTAAGAATTACAGCCACAGGAAGCGTGCCTCTTCCCGTGGCTATTTGATATTGGAATCTGTTTCTTGCGGATAGCATGGATTACAGGTCAAATCCGATGTCGGAACGGAAGTATTTCTTTTCGAAATGAATCTTTCCGGCATTGGTGAACGATTGTTTCAAAGCTTCTTCCTTATCGGTTCCATACGAACTGACGGCAATCACCCGTCCGCCGCTTGTTACCACTTGCCCGTTTTTCATTGCCGTGCCGGCATGGAACACGATGCTTCCGCCTGCCTTGGCTTCTTCAATGCCGCTGATAGGGAATCCTTTTTCGTAGGCTTCGGGATAACCTCCAGATACTAACATGACGCATACGGCTGAGCGTGGGTCGATTTCCAATGTCTTTTCGTTCAGGTTGCCATTAGCTATGCCTTCAAACAAGTCTACCAAATCGCTCTTGATGCGCAACATGACGCTTTCGGTTTCAGGGTCACCCATACGCACGTTGTATTCGATAACCATCGGGTCGCCTTTCACATTGATGAGCCCGAAGAAGATAAAGCCTTTGTAGTCCAATCCTTCTTCAGCTAATCCTTCTACCGTAGGACGGATGATGCGGTCTTCTACTTTTTGCATCCATTCTTTGTCGGCAAACGGAACGGGCGATACCGAGCCCATACCGCCGGTATTCAGTCCTTTATCGCCTTCGCCGATACGTTTGTAGTCTTTGGCTTCAGGCAAGATTTTGTAGTTCTTTCCGTCGGTCAATACGAAAACCGAACACTCGATGCCGCTCAGGAACTCTTCGATGACCACGGTGGCGGAAGCATTTCCGAACATACCTCCTAACATTTCCTTCAACTCTTTCTTGGCTTCTTCCAAGGTAGGGAGGATGAGCACACCCTTGCCGGCACACAGTCCGTCGGCTTTCAGTACGTAGGGTGCTTGCAGGGTTTCGAGGAAAGCCAAGCCTTCTTCTAAATTATCAGCTGTAATGCTTTTATATCCGGCGGTAGGGATGCCGTGGCGTTGCATGAAGCCTTTGGCGAATTCCTTGCTTCCTTCCAAGGTGGCTCCGGCTTTCGACGGTCCGATAACCGGGATGTTCTTCAAGGCTTCATCGTTGCGGAAGAAGTCGTAAACGCCTTTCACCAACGGGTCTTCCGGTCCTACAACCAACATATCAATGCCTTTTTCGAGCACGAAATGTTTGATGGCTTCGAAGTCATCGGCTTTGATGGCTACGTTTTCGCCCACTTCTTGCGTTCCGGCATTGCCCGGAGCAATGTACAGTTTTTCTATTTTCGGACTTTGTGCGATTTTCCACGCCAATGCGTGTTCGCGTCCGCCTGAACCTAATAACAGTAGTTTCATATCCGTTCGATTTAAGTTGATGTTTCTTATTTATGGAACACAGAGACACAGAGGCACGGAGTTTTATAAGCTTTTGAGAAAAATAAATCTTTGTGTCTCTGTGCCTCTGTGTTCGGTTTAATGTAAATAGTCAAGGAAATAACGTGTAATGTGCTCGTGCAGGTGAACACGGTCACGACCCATCATGTTGTGCCCGTCTTCGGGATAGATGAAGAGGTCGGGATGTGTTCCGGCTTCGATACAGGCACGTAAGAAAGTTATCGTATGCTGAGGGACACACGTGGGGTCCATGCCTCCGATAATGATTTCCAAGCGTCCTTTCAGGTTGCCCGCCCTGTTTTTCAAGTCACGGTTCTTATATCCTTCGGGGTTGGTTTGCGGTGTGTCCATATAGCGTTCGCCATACATCACCTCGTAGTATTTCCAGTCGATGACCGGACCTCCAGCCACGCCTACCTTAAAGATGTCGGGATAAGTCAGCATCAGGTTCGTGGTCATATAGCCGCCGAAACTCCAGCCGTGTACGCCTATCTTCTCCGCATCGACATACGGAAGCGATTGGAGGAACTTGGCTCCCTCCATTTGGTCTTTAGCTTCTTCTGCTCCTAACTGGCGGAACGTGCAGTTCTCGAACCGGATACCCCGGTTATCGCTTCCCCGGTTGTCCACCGTAAGCATGACATATCCTTGTTGTGCCATATACAGGTCCCAGCCGCGTGCATCGTAGAAGCGGGTATTGTGAATCATTTGTGCGTGCGGTCCGCCATATACATAAATAATGGCTGGATATTTCTTGTTCGGGTCGAAGTTGACCGGCTTAATCAAGCGGTAATACAGGTCTGTCTCTCCGTCGGCTGCCTTGATGGTGCCGATGCTGATTTCGGGCAGGTTGTATTGTTCCTTCATCGGGTCGGTAGCGGTAAACAGCATGACGCCTTTCTTTCCGTCGGTAGGCAAGATGCTGATTTCACGTGGAACATCGTTCGAAGTGAAGTTGTCTATCAGGAAGGTTCCGTTCTCCGAAAGTTGTGCGCGGTGCATGCCGTCTTGTTTGCCTATCAAGGTACGTTTGCCGCTCTTTACATTGAGGCTGAAGATATTAGTCTGGAGCGGAGAGATTTCCGTGCTTCCGATAATGACGGTCTTCATCTTCTTGTTGAAGCCCAAGATTTCCTGCACCAGCCAGTCACCTTGGGTGAGCGGGGTGGTCTGCACGTATTCGCAATACGTGGCTTCTTCGTCCTTTCCGGTTTTCCATTCGCCCGCTTGAGGCTTTTGCGTGTCCATTACATACAGGTGATGATACCCGTCGCGCTGGCTCCAGTAGATGAACTTGGTTTCATCCCAAGGCAAGAATGCCAACGGATGTTGCGGCTCTACGTAGCGGGTATGTTTTTCTTCGTAAAGCACGCCTTTCTTTTCGCCCGTTGCGGCATCATAGCGCACCAATTGCGCATGGTTTTGGTCGCGGTTCAGTTCGATGACGTAGATGTCTTTCTCATTAGGCGACCAGCTGATATTGGTAAAGTAGCGGTCGGTCGGGTCTCCGGCTTGCAGGTAAATGGTCTTTCCCGTATTTACATTATAGATACCGATAGTCACCTTGTGGCTGGTCATGCCTGCCATCGGATATTTGTCGGGCGCGAGGGTGGCGATACGGGTAGTGGTGTTCACTTGCGGATAATCGGTCACCATGCTTTGGTCCATCCGGTAGAAAGCCAAATATGTGCCTTTCGGGCTCCAGAACGTGCCTTTCATGATGCCGAATTCGTTGCGGTGAACGGATTGACCGTACACAATGTCATTGGCTATTTCCTTTCCTCCAGTAAGATGGGGGCTTACCGCTTTAGAGAAGTCTCCTTGGTTGGCAATGTATAAATGGTCGCCCGCCGTATAGGCAAGATAGCCGTTCTCCTTACAAAAGTCAAAGTTAGTCGCCTTCTCTTCTTGGATGCGGAACATATTGTCTAACTTCTTTTGGACGAAATCATAGAAGAAGACATAGCTTTCGCTTTTCTCCTCATTTCCTACATAGCCCGAAAACATGACGATGTTCCGGTTTCCCCAAGGCAGGGAAGCGCCTTGTAAGGTACGGAGCGGTTTAATGGGAAGAGAAAGTTCATACGGTTTTTCCCCGTTCTGCAACGCCTCGTTCACTTCTTCCAAGGTCACGATGACGCTTTCTTCTCCCGTGCGGTTATTAATCCGCTTGATGTCTTCCACATCGGCACGCACACATACGTCTTCCCACCATTGCAGCCCCGGCATGTTTTCCGGAGTCAGGTTGAAATAGTTGCTTCCGCCCGGAATCACATCGTTCAGGGTGAATGCTTTCTTCTCTTGGGCAGACAGGGTAGCAGTCATACAGAGTGCGGTTATAAGTAATGATAAGAACTTTTTCATATAAGCTGAGTTTTTAAATTTCTTCTTCCGGTTTTCTGCGGCGGTGTATGTAACGCATGAACTTCGGGGTTTGTGCCCGTCTGTCCTCTTTATCTTCGCGTGAGAAACGGCGGGGGGATTCGCGGTCGTAGTCCCTGTCACGGCGTGGAAAGCGTTTCGGCTCGTCACGGTTGAACTCCCGTTTGCGTTCGCGTGTAAATTCTTTGCCGTCTTCGGCTGTCCGGAAACGGAACGGCGGCCGTTCACCTTCCCGGCGGCGTTCGCTGCGGAAACGGTCTCTGCCTTCTTTCCGTCCGTATTCCACTTTCTCTCCATGGTGGCGCAAACGGGCTGGTTTTTCTTCCCGTTTGGGCTTAAACTCTTTGTCTGGATTTTCGGCACGGAATTCTTTGTATTTTCCGTCAAAGATTTGGAATTGGCGGTATTGGCATTCCAATGCGCCGTTGAAGAGTGGAATCTTTGCCGATGCTTTCAGCCCGATTTCGTCCAAGCATTCGTCACGATAGCTCAGTACCCATGCGGTATTGCCGATGAACGCGTGTTTCAGCCGTTCGCCTATCATTTGGTAAAGCCCTAACAAGTCATCCGAGGAGATGCGTTCGCCGTAGGGCGGGTTCATGATGATGATGCTCTTTTCCGTAGGCTGTTCGAATTGCTGGAAAGGCTGTATTTTTAATATTACGTCTTTCGTCACTCCGGCCGCTTTCACGTTATTTGTGGCTATTCCGAAAGCTTTCGGGCTGTTGTCGTAACCGTAAATCTTATGGGTGAAATCGCGTTCCTTTGAGTCATCGTTATAGATTTCATCGAACAGTTCTTTGTCGAAGTCTTTCCATTTTTCGAATCCGAACCCTTTGCGGAAGACGCCGGGAGCGATGTTGCGTGCTATCAGTGCCGCTTCGATGGGGATAGTGCCCGAACCGCACATCGGGTCTATCAGGTCGCACTCTCCGCGCCAGCCGGTCATCAGAATCATGCCTGCGGCGAGCACTTCGTTCAGCGGGGCTTCCACTTGCTCTTGGCGGTATCCGCGGCGGTGGAGCGATTCGCCCGAACTGTCGAGTGAAAGCGTGCATTGGTTTTCCGCTACGTGGATGTTCAGGGTCAGGTCGGGGTTATTGATACGTACCGAAGGGCGGCTTCCGGTCTTTTCACGGAAATAGTCGACTATGGCGTCTTTCACTTTGTAGGCCACAAACATGGAGTGGCGGAACACTTCCGAGAACACTACGGAATCGACCGAGAAGCTGGTCGTGTTGTCCATATAGTTTTCCCATTCGATACTCTTTACGGCTTCGTAGACTTCATCGGCGTTTGTCGCTTGGAAATGTTTGATAGGTTTCAATACGCGGATAGCGGTGCGCAAGCAGAAATTGGCGCGGTACATCATGGCTTTGTCTCCGGTAAACGATACCATACGCCGTCCGATTTGGATGTTCTCGGCTCCCAGTTCGGTGAGTTCTTGTGCCAGCACTTCTTCCAGTCCCTGAAAGGTCTTGGCGATCAGCTCAAATTCTTGATTCATCTTATTCAAATTACGTAATTTCAAATGATTGTGCAAAAGTAGGAATTTTCGTTCACCCAATCAACTGTTTGCGTGTGTTTCTTGCGCATAGAGCCGATGTTTGTGCGATTTGCCGCTTGCCGGTGAACAAAAAAGGCGTATATTTGTTTTGGATAAGTAATGATAATAGGAAACGCGGATTCACGCAGATTTTTTACATTAAAAACTTGATAGATTTATGGGCAATCCGATTTTGAAGACTTTCGACTATGCTTTTCTGAGTTTCCTGAAACACCGTGTCAACGGCGGTATGGTGCTGATGGTTGTGGCCGTGCTGGCAATGGTGGTAGCCAATTCGCCTTGGGCGGAAGCTTATCATGCGTTTTGGAATCACCCGGTATCGTTGCAGATAGGCGGGTTCAACTTGTTCAGCCATCATGGCGAGCCTTTGACCCTGATGGCGTTCATCAACGATGCCCTGATGGCGGTGTTCTTTTTCTCGGTAGGGTTGGAAATCAAGCGGGAGGTATTGGTGGGCGAGCTTTCCAGCTTGCGCCAAGCGTTGCTTCCCATTATTGCGGCGGTAGGCGGGATGATTGTCCCGATGTTCATTTATTACCTGCTGACGGCAGGAACGCCTGCGGCGGGAGGCTTGGCTATCCCGATGGCTACCGACATCGCTTTTTCGCTGGGCGTGTTGAGCTTGTTCGGCAAGCGGACTCCCTTGAGCCTGAAAATCTTCCTGACGGCTTTTGCGGTGGTCGATGACATCGGGGGCATTCTTGTCATCGCTTTCTGTTACACTTCGCACGTGGCGGCCGGATATTTGTGGGCGGCTTTCGGGGTATTGGCTGTTTTGTCCGTAGCTAACCGGATGCAGGTGATGTCGCGCACGTTTTATTGCGTGGCAGGCATCGTGGTGTGGTATCTTTTCCTTCAGTCGGGCGTACACGCCACGATTGCGGGTGTGCTGGTGGCATTCACCATTCCTTCTATCCCCTGCCTGAATGTAAAGAAATACATTGCCCGTATCCGTGAGAACATTGCCGGATTCCCGCATTTCGACAAGAGCAGCATTCTTTTGACTCCCAATCAGATTGATGTGCTGAAAAGCATTGAGTCGGCTTCCGACAAGGTGATTTCGCCCCTCCAGTTCATGGAAGACCGTATGCACGGGATGGTGAACTACCTGATTATGCCGCTTTTTGCCTTTGCCAATGCGGGCATCACGCTTTCGGGGAATGGCGGAGGAGAAATAGCGGGCCTGGTGACCTATGCCGTGGTGTTGGGCTTGGTGTTGGGCAAGTTCGTGGGGATTTACTCGTTTACGTGGCTGGCGGTACGCTTGCGTGTCACTTCCTTGCCGCAAGGGATGGATTGGCGGAATACGGCGGGGGTGGCATTATTGGGAGGCATCGGCTTTACCGTTTCGCTTTTCATCGCCAACCTTTCGTTCGGGGCGGCGGATGAGGCTTTGTTGAGCCAAGCCAAATTAGGCGTGCTTGCCGGAACGATATTGGCAGGTGCCTTGGGTTATATCGTCCTGCACTTCGTTTTGCCTTCGAAGAAAACGTGATAAAGGCCGCCCGCCGGTTGCGGCAATTGATGTAATAAGCGTTTTCCGATGAAGGTGCCTTCGTATGCCGTCGAAGGTATCTTCATCGCTTTACGAAGGCGTCTTCATCGCCCCACGAAGGTATCTTCATAAAACGGCAGGCCCTGGCATCCCCTTTGTGATATACTTTCATCTGCATTTGGCGATATGCCTGATAAACTTTATCTTTGCTTTTTTACAACAAAAACCGGAAAAAGATATGAAGATACAGACTTTGGCTTTTATCGTGATAGGGATGTTCCTGTCGGTTTCTCTGAAAGCGGGAAACGAATCGTTATGGCAATTATGTGCCGATGACTTGCATGCCTCGTATGCTCCGGCACCGATGGCAAGCGGATGCATCGGTATCCTGCCGGGGAAAGAACCGTTTCGGATTGAACAAGTGGTGCTGAATCATGTGTTCGATGCGGCGGCTCCGGGAACGGTAAGCCGGGTGATGAGGGGTGTCAACCCTTTTGAACTGAAAATGAAAGTAGACGGGGAAAGCGTAGACGCGGCTTGCATAGAAGGATGGAAGCAAACGGTGGATATGCGCAGGGCAGTGCACCGCACGGAGTTCCGCATGGGGCGGAAAGTGCGTGTGGTTTCTGATTTGCGTGCTTTGCGGGGGCTTCCTTATACAGGTTTGGTGTCGGTGCAAGTTGAAGCGGATGCGGATGTAACCGTAGAAGTGCGGGCGTGTATGGATATTCCTGATGATTACGGAGAAAGCAGGGTGTACTACCGGGAGGTGGATGCCGATGGTACCCGTTTGTATCTGTTGGAGGCGGAAGCCGTTTCAGCGCGCAGACTCCGCCAGGTAGCGGCGGCTTCTGCATTCTTGATGGGAGACGGGGTTGTACAGAAACCTTTGTTTCGGGAAGATACCCACGAACTTTGCCTGTCTGTATCCATTAAGAAAGGGGAAATCGTTTCTTTTTCGCTTGCGGGCAGTGTTTGTTCCTCGCGTGACTTTTCCGACCCTTACAACGAAGCCGAACGTCAGGTGGTTTATGCCGTTCACGAAGGGCGGGAACGGCTGGTGCAAGCCCACGAACGGTTATGGGACGAATTGTGGCAAAGCGATATCCGTATCGAAGGCGATGACGATGCCCAGCGGTTGGTGCGCTTCGCCTTGTTCAACCTTTACTCTTCCTGCCGTGCCGGAAGCCGTTTGAGCATTCCGCCGATGGGGCTTTCCTCGCAAGGATATAACGGGCATATCTTTTGGGATACCGAACTCTGGATGTACCCGCCGATGCTTCTCTTGCAGCCCGAATTAGCCCGATCGATGCTGAATTACCGGATAGACCGTATCGGTCCTGCCCGCCGGAAAGCCATGGCATACGGCTATCGGGGCGCGATGTTCCCTTGGGAGAGCGATGATACGGGAGAAGAAGCGACACCCACTTTCGCCTTGACCGGCGCGTTCGAACATCATATTACGGCGGACGTGGGCATTGCTTGCTGGAATTATTATAGCGTGACGCACGATACGCTTTGGCTGGAGCGCGAAGGCTTCCCGTTGCTCCGCGAGATAGCGGATTTTTGGGTGAGTCGTGCGGTGCGGAACGCCGATGGGTCTTATTCGATTCCAGGCGTGACCGGAGCGGACGAGTATGCCAACGGTGTGACCGATAATGCCTTTACCAATGCTTCCGCCTCGTTGGCGTTGGCGTATGCATGCCGTGCCGGAGCGGTTTGCGGAGAACAGGTTCCGTCGGTATGGAAGGAAGTGAGCCAGGGTTTGCGCATCCTGCAATTCGAAGACGGAGTGACGCGCGAACACGCTACCTACCAAGGCGAAACCATCAAGCAAGCGGATGTAAACCTCTTGGCTTATCCGTTGGGGAAGATTACAGACCCGGCGCAACAACGGAAAGACTTGGCTTATTATGCCGAGCGTATCGACCAGCGGGACGGTCCGATGATGTCGTATGCCGTGTTCTGCGTGCAATACGCGCGGATGGGCGATGCCGCGAAGGCATGGGAAATGTTCCGCCGGTGCTATCTCCCCAACTGGCGTCCTCCTTTCGGAGTCTTGTCGGAAACGCCTGCCAGCAACAATCCGTACTTCATGACCGGTGCCGGAGGCTTGCTTCAAGCCGTGCTGAACGGTTTTTGCGGGCTTCAGGTGACCGAAGAAGGCATCGTGCAATTGCCCTCTGTCCTTCCTCCCCACTGGAAAAAAGTGATGGTGACGGGAGTGGGAACCGAAAGGAGGACATTTGTGCGAACATCCGTTGAGTAAGCATTAAGAACGGATGGTTCAGAAGTTGAAGGAAATTTTTCCGATAATTTCCCGCGGACGCAACGTATACCGGTAATAGTTTTGTTCGATGGAAGAAATGAATTCTTGTTCGTAACGGTTTTGCCCAATCAGGTTGTTGACTACGATTTCAAAATCGAAACGTTTAAATGTGTACATGGCGGAAAGGTCAGTAAACCATGTGTGCTTGTCGATATCAAGCGATTGGCAAACCGAATTGTTTATGCTGAAAGTGAAGTTCGTGAAAGGGGGCAAGGTAAAGTCCGCTTGGTAGGTTAACCGGTCGGTCTTGATATCGGTGTTGAGTGCTATTTTGCTCCGTTGCCACAAGGTACTTAATTCAATGGAAAGGAAACGCAGCGGTCGGGCGGAGAAAGAAAGGGCTGCGCTGTAAATATGGGCGTTGTACGTCTGTAAGCCTTCGTCTCCATATTGGGCATTCTTTGTCAACATACACGATCCGTTTATAGCCAACAGACTTTTCCAAAATGATAACGCTTGGCTGATTCTGCCGTTGATGCCGACGGTGGATAACTGGTAGTCAGCGTCAACGAGGCTTCTTCTGACGATTTGGTTATCGGGCGTGGTGATGGTATGATAGGCGGAATGTTTCTGCGTGATATTCAGCAGGGACATGACGGATAAGAAAAAGCCTTTGAGCGGCTGGGTGTATTGATAGTGTAGGGTGGCGTGATGGGAAGCCTCTGGCTGGGGAGTGTGTGTCTTGTCGGTTATGCTCCGATAAGAAACGAACAGGTTGCCCTGATACAAGTCCCTTAAATTAGGGAAGCGTTGTGCATAGCCGTATCTCAGGCTGACGGAAGAGTGGGCGTTCAAATTGTATCCCAGTGACAGGTTGGCTTCGGGGCAGAGTTGTGCCTTCCATTGTGCGGTTGGGTTTGTTGCTTTAAGCCCCAGTTTATCGCGTGTAAGGCAATCTCCCCTTCTGCCCGGAAGTCTTGTTTCTGGTAATGGAGGCCTATCCCTGCATACGGCTGGCAGTTGACGAATCTCTGCTTTGCCATGCCTGTCATCCATGCGTCGGCTTCAGGTTCGGAAGCGTTTTCCGGGCTTTCGATGCGGGAAGCGATGGATTGCGCCTCTACCTTCATTCCTAAAGTGTAATTGACGTACATATTGAACAGTTTGTGCCGGAAAGACGCGGATGTATGGCTGAAGAACGATGTGTAATCTACCTGCTGCCGTCCTTCGGAAAACAGGCTGAGCGTTTGCGGATGGTCGTTGAACGCGTTGACCGAAGTCAGCGAGATGTATCTGTTGTCCGGCAGAGGCAATTTCAGGCTTAGTTCGTTTGAGAAGAATTTGCGGTCTAAGTCGGAATCCAACCGCTTGGAGACACGGTTTAATATAGTTTGGTTTTCTGCGGAAGCCCAGTCGAAGGTGGTTTTAAATTCATTGGCAAGATAAAGGTTGGGGCGGTTTATCTCCATGTTCAGGTTGGCGTCCAGTCGGTTGCGGCGGTTATGCAAGGCGTTGTTTTCTTGCAGGATTTCCGGGTTGGCGCCATCGAATACATAGCGTGTCTCTATGTAGTTGGACTGTTCGGATACGTCGTTGAAGAAACTGATTTGGGCTCTTATGTTGGTTTTCTCCGCTACTTGGGAAAGGTGGTTGGTGGCGACGAGGTGCGAACGGTTGAAATTGAAGTGCGACGGGTCAAGGTCGGGAGTCAGGATAGAAACGGGAGATATCATGCTTTCTTCCATGACCGTTTCTTCTGTGAAGTCTTTCATGCTGATGGGGGTGATTTCCTGAATGAGGTTTTTCCCGGTGTTGTCGTTCTTGTAGATAGACAGGTTTTGCTGTTTTTTCCGGAACAGCATGCCTATCAGGCGGTTTTGGTATAAGAATTTGTCTTTATCGGTGCCGCCTCCTATATCGGCGGAACCTACGATGTTCAGTTTGCTGTTGTCTTCCAATACCAGGTTGATGGCGGCTTGTTCGCTGAAACTCTTTCCCCGCAGCAGTTCTACGGGCTGGTGGTTGCGTATGACTTCTACCGCCTTGACCCGTTGCTTGGCGATGTTGTTGGATGCCAAGGCATAGCGGTTTCCCATCAAGTCCATGCCTTCGATGTAAAACTTGTTGATGTTTTTCCCGTTGTAGGCGATTTGCCCGTTGTCTTTGATTTCCATGCCCGGCATTTTGGCTATGACATCCGCGATGCTTCTGTCTTGCGGCATGGAGAATCCTTTTACCGAATAGACCAGCGTGTCGTGTTTTTCTTCAATGCGCCGGGCGCTCACTTTGATGTCCTTTAGCTGGAAGGCTTCCGTTACCAGTTCGATTTTCCCGTTTGAAGGGAAAGCGGACAGCGTGAATGTCTGCGTCTTGTATCCTAAGAAAGAGATGTGTATTTTGCTGGTCGGCGGCAGGTCGTTTGTCGGCAAGTTGAATTTCCCTTTGGCATCCGATAGGGCATACGAAAGCACACGTCCTTCGTCCGAGAGGATTGCGACATTCGCTCCGTCAACGGGTTTTCCCGTTTGCTTGTCGGTGACGATGCCGGATATATCCTGTCCGGATAGCGGGCTGCACAGTCCGAAAATCAGGAGGAAGAGAAAAAGGACCTGCCGTTTCATTGCGTCAATAGTCTAAGAACAAGGCGGTCTTGGGTTTGTATTTCACCGGTTTCCCGTCACTTCCCATCGCTTCTCCATACCACATACCGAATTTCTTGCTGTATGCTTCGGGGTTATTCCACGATTCTTTCTCTAAGTCCATCAGTTCTTGACGTGTACACTTGATATACGATTTCATCCGGGGGACGGGAAGGGTTTCGTTTATTCCGTTGCGCAGTTCGATGCATTCGAATGTAAAGATGCCGCTTTCGTCTTCAGCGTATAAAATCAGTCCCGGCAGTCCTTGCAGCTTCCATGGCCCGTCGCTGATGGGAATCTCTGTCGTATAATACACATGCCAGTTCCGTCCCCTGAATGAACAGGTGGCAGCTTGGCATGGGTAGCCTAAAATGGTGGAGTCGGCGGGCGCAAGTTTCCATGTCTGCTTTTCAAGGGGTTCGGTATAAACGAAGTCTTTTAAGTTTCTGTCCGTGTAGACCAGTTGCCCTTTTTGCGGGTAGTTCTTATACACGGCATAAAATTGTTTGGGAGTCGGGTTGTCGCCCATCGCGAATAACACGTCGTCGTATGTCCCTCCTTGCGCAGCGATGCTGTCTGCTATCTGTTGCCTTACGCGGAACCACCGGCTATAGAAACAGCTTTTGCTTTGTCCGATGTCGAGTATCTTTTCGTCTTGGGTGAAATCCTGCTGTTCTTCACAGCTTTTGAAAGTGGCCATATAATAGGCTCGCAGGGTAATAGGCTCTGCATCTTGCGCATGCGTAGTACATGAAGAAAGCAACAAGATAAATAAGATGATGCTTAGTTTGTTCATACTGATAATGTCAATTATTTTTTTCTTCTGAAGCGAAAATAAGAAACATTTGTAAGAAAACCAATTATTTAAGTTGTTTTTTTGTATATGTCTATTAAGTGTTGCTTTAAAACATGAACCGTGTCGTGAGCAACAGGTTTCGGGGGCGGATGCGGTAGCTCCTCGATACGGTGCTGGCTTCATCGGTAAAGGTGGTGTAGGCATACTCCCGTTCATCCAGCAGGTTGGTGGCGTTTAGTTCCAAGTCGCACCGTTTGGAGAGCTTGTACGAAATCACGGCATCCGCCAAGAAGAAGTCCCGCTTCAGGTTGTCGGTTTCCGTGTTGCGGTAATGCTCGCCTTTCAATAAGACGCTGAGTTTGGGGATGGGGGTGATGCGTAGGCTGAGTTCTTGGGTGAAAGAAGAAGCGTGCATCTGTTGCCCGCCTTCTTCTTCTAACGCCAATGCGCTTTTCGTATAATTTAATTGGTATTTAAACGTCATCCAGTCCGTCGGGTCGGCTTCTATGCGGGGTGTCAATGTCCATGCCGACCGTGTGTGGGGCAACTGCCGGTCGTTGCGCACCAAGAGTGAGCGGTCGCGGGTGTACATGCCGTCTATATAAATGTAGCAATTCCAGAAGTCGAATCCCTTCGACACGCTTCCGTCCACGCGGAGTTGCTTGCTTGTGTACTTCCCTTTCTGGTAAGAAGTCACGATGAAGCCGTCCGAAATAGTCTGGTCGGTCAGGTAGGGCAGGGAGGTCCAGTTGTGCTCCACCGATGCGTTGGCGAAAAACTCGTCCAGCGGACGCTTGTACTCGATGCTTCCCCGGATGTATCGGCTCCGGGTTAAGTCGTACACCGGATAGCCTTTCCTTAGCGTGCGGTAAGAGTCCATCAGGTAACCCGGATAAAAATACGAGTCGCGGAGCGGGCTGCTGCTCATTCCTCCTTCCGCCGAGATTGCCCACCGTGCGCTGAAGTTGTATTCCAGGTATAAGTCCGGATTGAATAAGACGCGGGTAGAGGGGCTTTCCTTTTCGCCGGCTTCTTGCTTGTAGCGGTAATGATAGAAAAGGACGGGCATGGAAAGTTTCGATTTCAGCCTGCCCCACGTATATTCCAGTTTGGGGGTGAGGTAAAGCTGCGTATAGTTCATCGACGAAATGCCTTCGGTGTCTTCTTCCAGTTCCGTACCGGTCAGTTCCGAATCCATGTCGCGCCACATTACTTTCGCTCCGGCGGCAAGGCTTACCGTCACTTGCCCGATGACGAATCCATAATCTATCTTGTTGTCCGAGAACAGCTTCCGTTGTTCTATCCGTTGGGTGCGTGCCTCATTTCCGTAAACCACGTTCATCCGTTGCGGATGGTCTTGCAGGAAGGTGTACGAGGTAAAGATGATGAACTTGTTCCCGAAGCGTTTCAGCAGGTAGAGGTCGTTGGTCAGTTGCTTGTCGGGCGAGTAAGCGTCTTGTGTATTGGGGATGCTTCCGCTTACTCCGTCGGCTTTGTCCAGCCAACTGAAGTCCGCTTGCAGACGTTCGGTCAGGTTATAGGTATCTTCGTTTGCTTCGATGCGCACTTCGGCGGAGAATTGTTGTTGCTTGAAAAGCGAACTCTCCCCTTCGCGTATCACGGTGGTGTCGGCATCCGCCTGGTAATATTCCGTTGTGGTTTGCTTGTCCGATTCAGTCCGGTGATTGATGTAGCCGAAGCTGGTGGTGACGTTCATTCCGTTCTTCAGTTGGAACAGGTTGTTCGAGGTCACTTGATGGGTGCGGTTGAACAGCTCCCGTTCGCGTGTCAATGCCTGTACCGAGGGCGGAACGATTTGTATGTAGTCGCTTAGCTTTTCGCGGCGGTAGCGCACGGCGTTGATGTCGAACGACTTGAACTCGCGTGTCACGTCCTTGCCCGTATTGTTGGTCTTGTAGGTATTGAGCGACTGGAATTTCTTGTTGAACTGCATGGCTATGCCTTCCGCTTCCCACAGTGGCGATGCGGGCGAAGCGATGCCTGCTCCTCCTTTCACGTTCCCTATCCACCGTTGCTTCACGTTTTCCTTTAGGCGCAGGTTGATGGCGGCTTGGTCCGAAAGGCTCAGTCCGCTCAGTGCCTTGATGGGCTGGTGGTTCTCCATCACTTCTACGCTGTTTACGTCTTGGTTGGAGATGCTGTTGGTGGCGATGCCGTACTTTCCTCCCAGCAGGTCTTTGCCTTCGATGTAGAACTTGTTGATGGGTGTGCCTTGGTACGAAATCTTTCCGTCGTCCGCCACCTGTATGCCGGGCAGCTTTTTCAGGATGTCCCCGATGGTGCGGTCGCCTTCTTTCGAGAAGCGTGCCACGTTGTAGATAATCGTATCCCCTTGTGCCCGTATCTTCGGAGCTTTTACGATGACTTCCTTGATTTGGATTTCTTCGGGTTGCAAGCCGATGCGGTACGTCTTGTCTTGCGGCTGGACAGGGCGGGTTATGGAGGCATATCCCAGGCAAGAGAAGCGTATCACCGCTTGTACGGCTTTCGTGCTGTCTGCGTTGAGGCGGAACGTCCCGTCCTCGTCCGTAATGGCAAAGGCAAGGATGCTTTTCCCGTCCGCCTTGCAGAGGGTGACGCTCACTCCTTGCAAGGGGACTTGTTTCGTCCCGTCGGTCACTTTGCCCTCTAACGTCCGTTGCTGGGCGTGGAGGGAAGAGGCAAGGCATGTCGCTAAGAGGCAGAAGATAAGGTTTCGCATGAGTGAAGGAGGAATGTTATGGGTTTAAAACAGTTTCTTAATATTGGTGATAATCAGTCTCCATAAAATCATATTTGTCAATTCGTGGTAGTTGTTTCAGGAAATCTATACGGCTTATCTTTTCTACTTCAGGTTGAAGCTCGCTTCTGATATCGTAAAAACATACAGGGGTAAGGTTGTTCTTTTTTATGCTTACTAATGTAAAATGATAATGGTTCTTCGTATCATACACTTCGGTAATCAGCCCGGGTAGCCCATTAAACTTCCACGGCCCTTCCGAATAAGGAAGCTGGGTAGTGTACCATGCTTTGTATGTCCTTCCCCTGAATGTACAGGTGGCTAACTGGCATTCGTATCCGCATACGGTTTTTACGCTATCATCCACTAATGCCCATGCTTGCTTTTCGTAATCTTCTTCTATTTGGTAAACCGTGGCTCTGGGTGCCCATGTGGTGAGTTTGCCTTTCGGATAATTCTTGTAGTGGTATTCATTTATAATTCTTGACATAGGCATCGGTATTGTACCAGTTGTATCCTCAAGTGCGGCATCGAATAATTTGCTGAATAGTTCGCCGCCATTAGGAGTATTGACTAATGAATCTCCAAAAAAGGTCGATTGTGGATAGCTTTGGCTTACGTTCTTTCCGATGCGCAAGACCATGGTATCTATTTCTATTTTATTATCTCTAAGGGTGTCTTTCTTCTGTACCCATTTGTACCGGCATTCCAATAGGGCAGGTTCGATTACTTGTGTGATAGTTTCAATTTGCGCTTGCATCGGGAGCAAGAAGCCGAGCAGCACCATTGTGAGAAGTGTGTGTCTGGTCATATCTGTGAAGTTTTAATTTAATACTATTGGGCTATTTGTTGGCAGGTTCGTGATAATCCGTTTCCTGAAAGTCGTATGCATTACGGTGCTTGTAGTCATTGGCATACCTGACCATCAGCTTGTGTTCCGCCTTCAGGTAATCGATGCGGGTGGTTTTTTCGTAGACTTTTTCCCAGTAATTATAGAATGTTACCGGTCGGAGGTTTGTAGTACGGATACCTTTTAGCGTATAGTGAAAATAGTTTTGACTATCGTAAGCCTCTACGATTAGTCCGGGCAATCCTCCGAGTTTCCATGGCCCGTTGTCAATAGGAATAGCAGGCGTAAACCACGCATACCACAACCTGCCTCTGAAGTGTGCGGTGGCAAGCTGGCACGTATATCCTAATACTTGTTTGGTGGAGTCTTGCGTTTCCCATGTCTGCCGGGGTGTTTCTTCCGTGAAATACACATAGGCGTAATCATGTTCTCCTTGCAGGGCATACGTGCTTGTCCTTCCTTGTTCGGGATAAGACTTATAGAGGTATTGAGGGGTACGTGTTCCCGGTTTGTTATCGAAGTTTTTTGTCCGAATAGCCTCCATTGTCCGGCTTACGGCAATTTTCCGACCCATCGGGTCTGCCCATAACGAATCGCCATACTGTGTATATTCGCTATAGAACTGGCTGGCGTTTTTCCCTATCCGCAATATCATCAGGTCTTGCATGATTGAATTCCGATGAAGCGTATCTTTTACCATTTGATGTTCATATACACATTCCATAATGGCAGGTTCGATGGCTTTTTCTTTTTCAGCCGAAGCCTGTGCAGCACAGAAGAAGAAAATAAGGATAAAAAGAGGCGTTTTCATATTGTGACGGTATTACTGGTGATAGTCTGTTTCCATATAATCGTATTGCTTATTATAGTCCAAAAGGAATTGTTCCCGTTGTTTTAAAAACGTAATGCGGTCAATTCTTTCCACTTCGGGTTGAAGCTCGTTTCTGACATTGTAAAAACATACGGGTGTCACATTGTTTTGTTTCAGGCTTACTAATGTAAAATGATAATGGTTCTTCGTATCATACACCTCGGTAATCAGTCCGGGTAGCCCGTTGAACTTCCACGGTCCTTCCGAATAAGGAAGCAGGGTAGTGTACCATGCTTTGTATGTTCTTCCTCTGAATGTGCAGGTGGCTAAATGGCAATTGTATCCGAATACGGTCTTTACGCTATCGTCCACTAATGTCCACGCCTGCTTTTCGTAATCCTCTTCTATCTGGTAAACCGTGGCTCTGGGTGCCCATATAGTGAGCTTGCCCTTCGGATAGTTCTTGTAATAGTATTCATTTACAATTCTGGGCATAGGGTCAAATTTTGTACCTGTTTTGTCTTCGCATACTTCCCGAAATAATTTGCTGAATAATTCGCCTCCTTCCGGGCTGCTACACAATGAGTCTCCAAAGAAAGTCGACTGCGGATAACTTTGGCTCACGTTCTTCCCGATGCGCAAGACCATGGTATCAACGACGGTTGTTGTCCCTAATGTATCTGTTTTCTGTACCCATTTGTACCGGCATTCCAACAGAGCGGGTTCGATCACTTGGGTGATGGTTTCGATTTGCGCTTGCGTCGGAAGCAAGAAGCCGAGCAGCATCAACGTGAGAAATGTGTGTTTGGTCATATCTGTCATGTTTTGAGTTTTACATCGGCAAAAGTAGGGAAACCTCTTGAAGCGAAAGAATAAAACCGTTCGGTTTTCGTTCGATATAGAGGCTTTCGAGTTTGGTTTTCGTTCGATAAGGGTTGTCTGCACGCAGGATTGCAATCCGGCGTAACAAGACATGACATTTTATGACGTTTTATACTGCGCACGGGATGTATTTTCGGAAAAATCCGTATCTTTGCCTATGCGGAAACTTAGAACTTAAAGAGTATGGAAAAGGCAGCAGTCAAAGGAATTCCTTACGGAGTGGCGCGCTTCGATGAAGTGCGGAATGAGAACTTCTATTATGTAGACAAGAC
>CASFRN010000131.1 GCA_949296855.1 uncultured Bacteroides sp.
ATTGAAATCTGCGAGTTTCGGATATGTGCCAGAACCCTCAAGCGGCTTTTAATCGAACTATATGGAATTGAAATCTGCGAGTTTCGGATATGTGCCAGAACCCTCAAGCGGCTTTTAATCGAACTATATGGAATTGAAATATTTCTTTTGCGTTTTAATTTTTACAGATTAAATTTGCTTTTAATCGAACTATATGGAATTGAAATCATTGCTTCTCAAATTCCGCCTGCTGACACGGTTCTTTTAATCGAACTATATGGAATTGAAACTTAAAAAGGGAAACCTTAGGATTTAGTTGTAGTATTCGCTTGCAATAACAATCCAATCCCAATAGCAATAAATAGATTAGAATTTGAAGAATTAGAATTGCAAGTACAACAAGAGGCCTATCGAATGATTGCATACAAATTTCATTCTGATTAGAATGTCTGATTTATTCCTAAAAAGAGAAATCTCTTCAACTAAATTACAGAAGAACCACTTAGGTCAGTATAAGACATACCCAAACGGCACTGGAACACCTCCTTATCAAGGATATATCAACCGTATAAAAAAACGCCCGACTTCACAATCAGATTATCGGACGTTTTTTATGCGATTAAGTCAAAGCTTTTAAGCTTCGGCAGGTGCGTCAGCAGGAGCTTCTTCGGCGGAAGCCTCGGTAGCAGCAGCTTCAGCTTCGGCTTTAGCTGCAGCCTCAGCGGCTTTCTTCTCGGCTACTTTCTTAGCTATAGCTTCATTGATTTTCTTTTCAGCTTCCAAACGTTCCTTAGCGGCAGCTTGTTTAGCTTCGTTTTCTTTAGCTCTCAAAGCATCCAAGCCGGCTTGTTTGTTTTCTTTCCAAGCGTTGAAGCGAGCTTCGGCTGTAGCTTCATCGAATGCGCCTTTAGCAACACCCCCCATCAGGTGTTTCTTCATGTAAACACCTTCGCGAGACAAGATATTGCGCACGGTATCTGTAGGTTGTGCACCTACCATAACCCAATACATTGCACGGTCGAAATTCAAATCTACTGTAGCAGGATTCGTGTTCGGGTTGTAAGTACCCACTTTTTCAATAAATCTACCATCACGTGGTGCTCTTGAATCTGCGATAACGATTGAGTAGAACGCATATCCTTTGTGTCCTCTTCTTTGCAATCTGATTTTTGTTGCCATTTAACTTGTTTAATTTTTAATGATTAATGATTTGAATTATGCCAATATCCCGTATCGGCGGGTGCAAAGGTAACGCTTTTTCTTTGATTCGCAAAAAGTTTGTCATTTATTTATTTCCCGCAGCCATTTTTCCAGTTCACCTGTCCATTGGCGTTTATAAATGAAATTGTCCCGGAATCCCCAGCCATGTCCGCCGACAGGATAAGTGTGCAGACTGGCGGGAACCTTGTTTTTCACTAAAGCCGAATAATAATTCACACTATTGGCTACTGGCACTACATCGTCATCACTGCTATGCAGAATGAATGCCTGAGGTGTCTGCGAAGTGACTTGCAATTCGTTGGAATACGCTTGTTCGAGTTCCTTTGAGGGATTCTTTCCTAACAAATTATCGTGCGACCCCATATGGGTATAAGTGGGATCCATCGTGATGACAGGGTAAAAAAGAATCTGGAAATCGGGGCGTGTCTCGGAATCCGTAATATGCGTGGCGGCCGTGCTTGCCAGATGCCCTCCAGCAGACGATCCCATGATACCTACTTTTCGGATGCTCCATTCATTGGCATACTGCCGCATGATACGCAGCGCTTGCCGGGCATCGCTTAAAGGCACTTCGTTGTTGCCGTTAGGCATACGGTATTTCAACACTGCATACGTGATTCCCTGGCTGTTAAACCAGCTTGCCATATCGTGCCCTTCATGCGACAGAGCCAAATGGGCATATCCGCCACCCGGACAGGCCACAATGGCCAGTCCGTTGCTTTCTTTTGCGGGATAGACCGTAAGGGTAGGCTCTGCCACATAAGTAGGGCCGTTTTCCACTTGCTGTGTCATGCCGTTGCTGTTTGGGGCACCATCCGGCCACAGCTTGATTTCAATCGGTTTTTGCGCTGACAGCAGCGTAGAAACAAAGAACAAGCTCAGTAACATTAACTTTTTCATGGTAAAAATGAATTAAAAAAGCACATTGTAATTATTTTTTCATACTTGCTTTCACCAAATATATAATAAGGAGTGCGTATGCAATGAGCGATACGACTTGACTCATCGGGTTAGCCAGCCACGCTTCATTCACCAAGTTAACGCCTCCGAAACGCATGGCTGCACTTACCACTCCCATCAACGCGCCTCCCGCTATGAAACCGGAAGCAAGCAAGGTGCCTTTTTCCCCACGTGCGGCATTGACAGCCGCATCTTTGCTGCGGGTAGTCACATACCAGTTTATGGCTCCCCCTACAATAAGCGGAAGGTTTAACTCCAGCGGAATAAACATACCTAACGCAAAAGCCAGCGCGGGTACTTTCAGATAAGTCAGCACAAGTGCCAAGGCGGCACCTATACCGTAAAGCAGCCACGGCGCAGACACACCGTTCATCAACGGGTCGATAACGGCAGCCATGGCATTAGCTTGCGGTGCTGCCAACGCTCCCGACGAGAACCCGTACGTTTTGTTCAAAATCATGATAACGCCTCCTACCGTAGCGGCTGACACCAATGTGCCGAGGAATTTCCAAGTCTGTTGTTTAGCCGGCGTACTCCCTAACCAGTAACCAATCTTTAAGTCGGTAATAAAACCTCCCGCCATCGACAAGGCAGTACATACCACACCGCCCATCACCAATGCCGCGACCATGCCTGTAGCTCCTTTCAGCCCTACAGCCACCATAACGACAGAGGCCAAAATCAACGTCATCAGGGTCATGCCCGAAACGGGATTGGTGCCGACGATAGCGATAGCATTGGCAGCTACGGTAGTAAACAGAAACGAAATCCCAGCCACTAAAACAATAGCTACAACGGTATGCAACAAATTACCTTGCATCACGTCGAAATAGAAAAACAAAGCGACTAAAATGATGGTAATGATTGAACCGACAGCTATGATTTTCATCGACAGGTCTTTTTGCGTACGCGCAACGCGAGCTTCCGTCTTCTTGCCTTTCATTTCCTTGGCTGCCAGCCCGACTGCACTCTTGATGATATCCCATGAACGGACGATTCCGATGATACCTGCCATGGCAATACCTCCGATGCCGATACTTTTGGCATATTCGGAAAAGATGGTTTCGGGCGACATGCTGCCGACCGTTTGGGTAATGGCTGGATTCCATGCATCCAACACCTGTCCGCCCCATAACATCGCGATGCCCGGTACGATAACCAACCATACGGCAAGCGAACCGGCACAAATGATAGCGGCATATTTTAATCCGACGATATAACCAAGCCCTAAAACAGCTGCTCCCGTATTGATTTTGACAACTAATTTAGCTTTATCGGCAATCATTTCCCCCCATCCGCAAACACGAGTTGTGAAATTTTCATTCCACCAACCGAAAGTAGCTACAATAAAGTCGTATAGCCCGCCTATCAATCCGGCGAAAAGCAACGGCTTGGCCTGGCTTCCGCCTTTTTCACCCGAAATCAGCACTTGGGTGCTTGCGGTAGCTTCAGGGAAAGGATACTCGCCGTGTTTTTCGCTGACGAAATATTTGCGGAAAGGAATCAAAAACAAAATGCCCAAGATACCTCCCAACAGCGAACTGATAAACATCTGAAAGAAGTCAACCGTCATTTCAGGATACTTGTCCTGCAAAATGTAAAGTGCGGGAAGAGTAAAAATAGCTCCCGCGACAATTACGCCCGAACAAGCTCCAATGGATTGGATGATGACATTCTCTCCCAACGCGCTTTTGCGTTTAGCCGCGCCGGATACGCCAACAGCAATGATGGCAATAGGAATGGCCGCCTCGAACACTTGTCCTACTTTCAGACCTAAATAAGCGGAAGCTGCCGAAAAAAGGATAGCCATAGCGATGCCCCACGTCACCGACCAAGCGTTGACTTCAGGATAATTCTTGTCGGGCGACATCAGCGGACGATACTGCTCTCCCGGCTTTAACGGGCGGAATGCGTTCTCTGGCAATCCCGTCGGGGTTTCTTCTTTTGTTTCTTTCATGTTATCTTTATTTTAAAGTTTATTCCGTCTTTTACCGACAAACACAGACAATCATCAATCGTCAATTATCAACTACCTTACTATATACTTCTCCATTCCTTCCGTATAATAGATGCCCATCTTCCCGCCTTCCCGGGTATAGATGAAGTAAGCGTCTAGTTCCGGATGGGCGTCACAGATAGCCTTGGCGGAGTCAAGCCCCAATACCATGAACGCTGTGGCGTATGCGTCCGCTGTAGCACAATCATTGGCAACTACAGTGGCTGAAAGGATATTGTGCTGTATAGGATAACCTGTACGGGGATCAATGGTATGGGCATATTTTTTCCCGTCTTTGTAATAAAAGTTCCGGTAATTCCCCGAAGTGGCCAATCCCACATCGGTAATCTGGAGAATCGTTTGCAAGTCCTGATTGACGGCCAAGGAATCGTCGACCGGTTTGTTTATGCCGATACGCCAAGTTTCCATCCGGTCATTTTCACCTTTCATAACCAATTCGCCGCCAATATCAATCATATAGTTGCGTATCCCTTTACGGTCAAGCAAACGCGCTACGCAGTCCACGCCGAACCCTTTGGCTATGGCACTGCAATCCAGCATCGTACGCGGGTCGTTTTTAATGATTTTCCCATCCTCAAGCCGTATCTTTTCGAAACCTACGAATTGACGCAGACTATCAATAGCTGCCGAATCAATACAGGAAGCGTTCTTAAAACCAAACCCCCAAGCATTTACCAACGGAGCTACAGTAACATCAAATGCCCCGTGCGTCTCTTCCGACACCGCTCTTGCTAAATTGAAAACATAGTCGAACAACGAGTCGGTACGCATATCTGTATTGTCGTTGATACGCGTGATGACCGATTGCTTGTTGAAAGGAGAAAGCGAGCGGTCTACTTTTTGAAGCTCTGCCTCAATGTCGGCTTTCAAATTTTCTTTCGACTGGTAAGTGATTTTATACATCGTGCCGAATACCAGCCCTTGATCGGTTTGATAAGGAGCCTGCTTCCGAAGAATCCACACCGTTCCTATTATCAGCAACAGCAAAAAAGGAAGTTGCCATTTCAGTCCGTTTCTTTTTGTCATATCATCCGTATTTAAGCATTAAAGAAAAGGTGTTCTATCAATATCTTAGCCCCGATGCCTATCAAGACCAAACCGCCGAACAACTCCATCCGTAAGTTAAACCGTTTCCCGAAAAATATACCAATGAAGCTGCCTGCCAACGAAATAATAAACGAAGCCAATCCGATAACCCATAAAGGTAAAAATAAAGTCCCGATGTCATTGAATCCCGTAAAGGCAAACGAAATGCCGACAGCCAATGCATCGATACTGGTAGCTATGGCTAACGTTATGATTACCTTCAGCTTAGTCGGGTCGAAACTGCACTCTTCGCTGCCTTTGAAATGCGCACGTATCATACGGATACCTAGAAAAACAAGCAAGCCGAAAGCTATCCAATGGTCGTACGCCTCGATAAGATGACTGAAATGACTGGCACCCAACCATCCTAACAAAGGCATCAAAGCCTGAAAGAACCCGAAAAAGAATGCCATCATAAGAAAAGTCTTCCACCGGATACGCCGCAAAATAATCCCGCTGGCAACGGAAACGGTAAAACAATCGATGGCAAGACTAACGGCCAGTAATAAAATAGCGACTATACCCATTATGTCAGAAAGGAAGATTATAAATTAAATTATAAGTCAGATTAAAGCTGCTGCTGGCGTTTTTCCCGAATCCGGGTACATACCAAGGCGTAGAGTTTTCGTGTTCGGTGACACTCATACGCATTTTGTAACGCACAGCCCACCCCATGTGAAACCCTTTGTATATCTTCACTTTAATACCAACCACGCCTTCCAGCCAGCTTGCCTTGCTTTTCATGCCCGAATAAGAGAAAGGGACAACGGTATTGCCGTAATTAGGGTCTTCCATATCGGGACCGCTCACATCGTAGGTAAACGAACTCATGCCATAACGCAATCCCACATAAAGATATCCCGGCAGATAAGGTTTCAAGTAGAACACATTATAATCCATACCGATACGGAAATAAGGAGCCGATGTCTTATAGTGCATATCGTTTGCGTCGTTAATGACATCCGTTTTCCCATATCCTATCTCAACAGTAGGCAAGAAACGGTTTTTCAGATTGCTTTGCAACAGTATCTCGCTGCTCAGAATATCGCCACCCAACAAATAACCAGCCACGCCGGCTATTTCTACCCCGACAGAGCTTCCTTGGTAAAAAGGAGAAGCTTTATAGTCGGCCTTCAACTGCTCTTTGTCTTTTTTCTGCCCCCATGCGGGAGACGGAAAAAGAAGCAAGCTACTGAGCAACACTAGTAACAGTGAAATATATGCGGATGTTTTCTTTTTCATTGTTGTCTATATTCGGATTGGTTAGGGAAATCGAATCAAGTCGGTGGTGCGTATGTTGCACGTTGGTGATTTCGTAGAACATCATGGTCCCGCAGTCCAAATTCGTAAAATAAGGTATATTACGGTGGTCAATCCGTATGGTGTCTCTCCCTACAAAACCGGCATCCAACGCATGATAGGCGAAGACGAACTGCGTATAAGCGTCGTAACTCAACGGTATACTGAAACTGCTGACTCCCGTTTCCTGATTGATGAGCGTATCCGACACCAGCGAATCACCAGCGGTGGTTTGCCCTACAATCGTAATCGTGTCCGAAGTACCAAATGTCCTTCCGTTTTGGTCCACTAACGAAAAGTGAAGATACGTCAGCGAGTTAGGCGGACAATTTTCCACCTCACAACTGGGGATAAACAGCCCCACCAACGCCAGTATACAGCATATGACTGGTAATCTTTTCATTGTCACAATTCTTTTTCTATTTGGTATTTGTTTCGTTCGGGGGCATTACGGACTATCAATTCACCGATGAAACCTGCCAAAAACAGTTGGGTACCGATTATCATCGTCGTAAGTGCCAAGTAAAAATAAGGGCTTTCGGTCACTAACCGATAAGGATTGCCGCTATACATATCGTGCAGTTTGTTAAATCCGATGATACCTACCGAAACAAGGCCTATCGCAAACATAATGGAACCTAAAAATCCGAAGATATGCATCGGTTTCACGCCAAAAGTAGACAGAAACCACAAGGAAATCAAATCCAAATATCCGTTGACAAAACGGTTCAACCCGAATTTAGTCTTCCCATATTTCCGCGCCTGATGATGCACCACTTTCTCCCCTATCTTCTTGAATCCGGCGTTCTTGGCCAAATAAGGAATGTAACGGTGCATTTCTCCGTATACTTCGATGTTTTTCACCACATCGCGACGGTACGCTTTCAGCCCGCAGTTAAAGTCGTGCAGGTTGTGTATCCCCGACACAGCACGTGCCGTTGCATTAAACAGCTTGGTCGGCAAAGTCTTCGAAAGCGGGTCATACCGCTTTTGTTTCCATCCCGACACCAAGTCGTATCCGCTTTCTGTAATCATCCGGTACAGTTCAGGTATTTCATCGGGGCTGTCTTGCAAGTCGGCATCCATTGTGATAACCACCTCCCCTTCTGCACGTTCAAACCCGCAATACAAAGCAGGCGATTTGCCATAATTGCGGCGGAATTTAATCCCTTTCACTTCTTTATAGGCTTTACCCAACCCCTCGATAATGCTCCACGAGTCGTCCGTGCTTCCATCATTGACAAAGATGATTTCGTAGGTGAAGTGATTGGCATCCATCACCCGTTTAATCCACGCGTGCAGTTCGGGCAACGATTCCGCCTCATTATATAAAGGTATAACGACTGATATATCCATAATCACGGCATTTTTATTTTTTATATTTCATAACCGCCAATCCCGTAGGAAGGGCTAGCAAAACTCCATAAAATACGTTTTGAGTAATAAGCTGAAAAGTGAGTTGGATAGGGCTCAGGGCAGAAACCGTATCAAAAGCCACCATCAGTTGGTCCATTGATTTGGCAAGGTCACCTTGCGCCGCAGCTTTCACTTCATTCAGTTGTTGCCTGTACATATCAAATAAATAGCCCTGGTCAATAAACTGGAAATAAACGTAATGCCCTATCGCCGTCAGCATGGCGGCAAAGATGTACATACATACCACGAAAAGAAAAGCGCGGAAAAAAGAGATTGTCCCCTCACAATACAAGTTTCGGAATCTCCGGGCATAGATATATCCCAAGATAGGCACAAACACAGTACATAAAATAAAGAGCAGTTGCAGCAACGGCATCTGAAACCCTAACGGAAGTAAAATGAACTTGATAATCCAGAATGCTCCCATATAGGTGCCGAATCTCATAGCGTGCTCTTGGATGGCAATTGGCTTGTCTGTTGTCATATTCCTGTTTTAAAAAGTGTTTAGAATCGCTTCATCAGGCAAATCCATACGTTTTTTCCTTGCCTTCTGTAGCGAATCGCTTTATTTGTGTGCAAAAGTACGTTTTTTATACTGATTCCTTGTAATAAGAAACGTGAAAAATAACGTTCTTGTCGATTTTTCTACAATTTTATCCGCAAAAGTATTGCAGATTCCAAAAAAACACTTACCTTTGCACCCGCAATCGAGAAAGGCCGCACAGATGGCAATTCGCAAATTGCATAATTTTTGAAATACGGGTAAGTCCCATACGGCCAGCTCCCTTCGAATCCTCCAGGGCTTGATCGCAGCAAAGGTAGTTGGTTGTAGCGGCGCGATATGGCAAGCTTACCCACCTGCCTCTTTAGCTCAGTTGGCCAGAGCACGTGATTTGTAATCTCGGGGTCGTTGGTTCGAATCCGACAAGAGGCTCGTAAAAAAAGCTGTTCCGCTAATTTAACGGAACAGCTTTTTTATGTTAGAAATTGTTCACTTTCACTATCTCGGCTCAGTCCCGAAAAACTCTAAATATTTTCGGACTGACCCACATTTTCTAAACATCCACCTCAAAATACGCCTTTATAGAAACAAAAAATAGGAATCAAACTTCTCGGCTTGATTCCTATAACTTATTTTCTATCAGCGGAGAAACAGGGATTCGAACCCTGGGAACAGTTACCCGTTCACCGCATTTCGAGTGCGGCCCGATCGACCACTCCGGCATCTCTCCAAAATAGCTAAAAACACCTCCTGAAGAATCAGGAAGCACCTTACATAGCGGAGAGACAGGGATTCGAACCCCGGGTACCTCGCGGTACAACGGTTTTCAAGACCGCCGCAATCGACCACTCTGCCACCTCTCCATTATTCCACTATTTATTATTAGAACACCTTGCTTTTAAAAGGCGGTGCAAAGGTACGGATTATTTTCAAATAAGCAAATATTTCACTACTTTTTTTGATTGTTTTTCCCATTATCGTAACTTTGCACACAGAAACGACATAGAAAAAACAGAGAGAAAACAACGTATGATATACCCGCAAAACTTTGAACAGAAAATCGGGTTCGACCAAATCCGAACCCTCTTAAAAGCCAAATGCCTCAGCACATTGGGTGAAGAAAAAGCAGACGACATGGATTTTTCTGCTGATTATGAGGAAATCAGCCGCCGTCTGGAAGAAGTGACGGAATTCATCCGCATCCAAGAGGAAGGCGAGGAATTCCCCTGCCAATACTTTTTCGACGTACGCCCCTCGCTGAAACGCATCCGAGTGGAAGGATTGTATTTAGACGAACAGGAATTATTCGACTTGCGCCGTTCCCTAGAAACCATCCGCGACATCGTACGTTTTCTGCAAAAAGAGGATGAAGAAGACGAAGAAGCCTCTTCGCCCTACCCTGCCCTGCACGCATTGGCTGCCGACATCCTGACATTCCCGCAACTTATCGCGCGCATTGACAATATCCTCGACAAGTTCGGCAAAATAAAAGACAACGCATCCACCGAACTGTTGCGCATCCGCCGCGAGCTTTCTGCCACTACAGGAAGCATTTCACGCAGCCTGAACAGCATCCTCCGTTCGGCACAAGCCGAAGGATATGTAGACAAGGATGTCACGCCTACCGTACGCGACGGACGGTTGGTCATCCCCGTTGCTCCGGGAATGAAGCGCAAAATACGAGGCATTGTGCACGACGAGTCAGCTACCGGGAAAACGGTCTTCATCGAACCTGCCGAAGTGGTGGAAGCCAACAACCGCATCCGCGAATTAGAAGGCGAGGAACGACGCGAGATTATCCGAATCCTTACCGAGTTTTCGGCAACCATCCGCCCGCAAGTGCCTGCCATCCTGCAATCGTATGAGTTTCTTGCCGTCATTGATTTCATCCGTGCCAAGTCACTCCTTAGCATCGACATCAAAGCCGTAAAACCAGCTTTCGAAAACCAGCAAGTCATCGACTGGATAGAAGCCGTACACCCCTTGCTTCAGAAATCGCTTGCCAAGCATAATAAAAAGGTAGTGCCGCTCGACATCGAACTGAACCGCCGGCAGCGCATCCTGCTCATCTCTGGTCCAAACGCAGGCGGAAAGTCTGTCTGCCTGAAAACAGTAGGACTCCTGCAATACATGCTCCAGTGCGGGATGCCGATTCCGCTGAACGAACGGAGCCATGCGGGCATCTTCGAAAGCATCTTCATCGACATCGGTGACGAACAAAGCATCGAGGACGACCTGAGTACATATTCTTCACACCTCACGAACATGAAGAATATGATGAAAAACTGCAACGACCGCAGCCTCATCCTGATAGACGAATTCGGAGGCGGAACCGAACCGCAAATCGGAGGCGCCATCGCCGAAGCGGTATTGAAACGCTTTAACCTGAAGCAGACATTCGGCGTCATCACCACCCACTACCAAAACCTGAAACATTTCGCCGAAGACCACGAAGGCGTAGTCAACGGAGCGATGCTGTACGACCGTCACGAAATGCGTGCCCTCTTCCAGTTGCAGATAGGCAATCCCGGAAGCTCGTTCGCTGTAGAGATAGCCCGCAAGATAGGGCTGCCCGAAGATGTGATAGCCGAAGCTTCGGAAATCGTGGGCAGCGAATACATACAGAGCGACAAATACCTGCAAGACATCGTGCGCGACAAACGCTACTGGGAGACTAAACGCCAGAACATTCGCAAACGGGAAAAACAGATGGAAGACACCATAGCCCGTTACGAACACGAAATCAAGGAATTAGAGCAAAGCCGAAAAGAAATATTGAAAAAGGCGAAAGAAGAAGCTGAACAACTGTTGCGGGAATCAAACGCAAAAATAGAGAACACCATCCGTACCATCAAGGAAGCGCAGGCTGAAAAGGAACGCACGCGCACAGCCCGCCAAGAACTTGCCGACTTCAAGCAGGAAGTGGAAACCATCGACACGGCAGCCATCGAGGAACAAATAGCCCGCAAGATGGAGCAACTGCGCGAAAAACAGAAGCGGAAAGAAGAACGGAAAAAGAAGAAAGCGGAAGAAGCCGCCCAGCCCGTCCAGCCCAAAGTGAAGCCGATCCAGGCAGGAGACTATGTACGCATCAAGGGACAAACCAGCGTAGGACAGATATTGGAACTGAGCGAACGGAATGCCGTAGTGATGTTCGGCCTGATGAAAACCAACGTCAAACCCGAACGGCTGGAACGTACAGACCCGCCCAAGACTTCGAACGTCATGGCAAAAGCCACCTTTGTCAGCAGCGAGACGCAAGACCGGATGTACCAAAAGAAGCTCAACTTCAAGCAAGACATCGACGTGCGCGGCATGAGGGGCGACGAAGCGGTACAAGCGGTAACGTATTTCATCGACGATGCCATTCAGGTAGGTGTGAGCCGAGTCCGCATCCTGCACGGGACAGGAACCGGCATCCTGCGCACCCTGATACGCCAATACCTCGCCACCGTGCCCGGCGTAGCCCACTTCCAAGACGAGCACGTACAATTCGGCGGAGCAGGAATCACAGTAGTAGACCTAAAATAAATTCATAAACAACATGAAATCAATCAGAGAATTATACCGAATCGGCACAGGACCGTCAAGCAGCCATACAATGGGACCGCGGAAAGCTGCCGAACAATTTCTTGAACGCCACCCCGAAGCTGCCTCCTTCGAAGTGACGCTATACGGAAGCCTTGCCGCCACAGGCAAAGGACACATGACGGATGTCGCTATCCTCGACGTGCTCCAACCGCACGCACCGGTAGAAATCTTATGGAAACCTCATGTATTCTTCCCCTTCCACCCCAACGGAATGACCTTCAAATCGTTTGACGCCGAACGGCGGAAAACCGACGAGTGGACTGTGTTCAGCGTGGGCGGAGGAGCGCTTGCCGAAGAAGGACACCCGCAAGGCTCCACTCCCGACATCTACGAAATGAACACGATGAGTCAAATCCTGTACTGGTGCGAACACACGGGGCGCAGCTACTGGGAATATGTGGAGCAATGCGAAGGCAAAGAAATCTGGGACTATCTTGCCGAAGTATGGAAAACCATGCAAGCGGCTATCCTGCGCGGACTGGATGCCGAAGGCGTGTTGCCCGGTCCGCTGAACTTGCGGCGCAAAGCGTCTGCCTACTACATCAAGGCGAAAGGATACAAAGACTCGCTCCGTTCGCGCGGATTGGTGTTCGCCTACGCCTTGGCAGTCAGCGAAGAGAACGCATCAGGTGGGAAAATCGTTACGGCTCCTACCTGTGGCGCATGCGGCGTAGTGCCTGCCGTACTCTATCATTTGCAGCAGACCCGTGAGTTCAGCGATGCACGCATCCTCCGTGCACTTGCCACCGCAGGACTGGTAGGAAACATCGTGAAGCACAACGCCTCCATTTCGGGTGCCGAAGCGGGATGCCAAGCAGAAGTGGGCGTAGCGTGCTCTATGGCTTCAGCGGCTGCCAGCCAACTCTTCGGCGGAAGCCCCGCACAGATTGAATATGCAGCCGAAATGGGATTGGAGCATCACTTGGGCATGACGTGCGACCCTGTATGCGGGCTGGTGCAGATTCCCTGCATCGAGCGCAACGCCTACGCAGCCGCCCGTGCCTTGGACGCCAACACCTATTCCGCCTTCACCGACGGCCATCACCGCGTGTCGTTCGACCGTGTAGTGGAAGTAATGAAGCAGACGGGACACGACCTGCCATCGCTTTACAAGGAAACCAGCGAAGGCGGACTTGCCAAAGACTATCATCCAATGGACTAACACGGCTTAATCATCTTGTTCTAACACATTGTAACTATCCGAGACGTTGGGAACTACCCGTTCCTAACGTCTCTTTTTTATCTAAAATACCTAAAAATGCTGATTTTTTTCACGCATTATCCGCACAGAAAGCATCCTGCACCCTCCCTTCTTTTCACTAATTTTAGGTATTGACCACCCGCAGAAACCGCTCTACCTTTGCATCGTCAAACAAAATTAATATAAAAGCACTATGAAACTAAAGAATCTACTCGCGATGACTGCCATCGCCTTACTTACTGCATCGTGCAGCGATGATGACAACAACGAAAACGAAAGCATCAACCCGGCGGTAAACATAGCGGGAACCTACGCAGGCTATTCGGAAGCCGCCTTTCAGTACACCGATACCCCTCTCGTTTCGGCTGACGAATCGCTTACCATACAGACCGATGCCGATAACACGACCGCCACTATCACTTATACATCAAGTAGCTTCGGCGAATTTACCATCAGCGGAACGAAAGTGACTTACGCAAGCGGCACTTACACCCTGAGCGGAGAAGGAAGCACGATGATGGGAATGAGTGGAAACGTAAGCGAATACGAATGCACGCTGAAAGGCACGCTAAACGAAGCCAAGAACGAAGGCACATTCACATTCAATGTTCCAGCCGTAATGGGCGGCATGAACATCACCTTTACTTTAGGCGAAATACCCGTATCCAAGCTATTGGCAGGTTCGTATGAAGGATGGACCGAAGCTTCGTGCGCTTACTTTGAAGGAATGCAGGCTACAGACCAAACCCTCTCGCTAACCGCCAATGTCGATGACACCTTTACGCTTGCCTACACTTCGGACAGTTGGGGTGAATTTTCATTCGAAAGCCTCAGCGTGACTTCGGCAAATGGCATATATACCCTGAGCGGTAAAGGCGTGACAATGATGGGCATGGACGGAAACGTAAGCGAATATCCTTGTACAGTCACCGGAAGTATCGACGCAAACAAAGAAAACGTCAGTTTCACATTTACCGTTCCCGGCGTAATGGGCGGCCTGACCATCACATTCACACAAGGAGAAGCACCTGCTGCCAACGAATAATCACACGAACGTACAACAATGAAACTGTTTCGTTTTTATCAAATATTGGGGCTGGGAGCGATGCTGATGTCGCTCCCTGCTTGCGACGGGATTCTTGACGGCATTTACGACACACCCCGCACTACGAACGGTTACGGATTTAACCCCAACAGCGACGGTGTGACGGGGACACTCTTTATCGATGCCACCGACTATGCCCAATGGACCTACATCAACCTGCACACCGAAGAGATAGACTCTACCCGCATCACCGATGAAAGCGGAACGGAAGTGCCGATGAGCGAAAACGCCTCGCTCCCCGAAGAATGGGACTTCGCACTCCACCGCTACGATGTGAAAACCAATGGTGGTGCCGTACTGGAAACCGAAGCCACCAGCATAGACGCCGTGCTGCTGATGAGCAGCATCCCGGCGGGCAATTACGTGGAAGATACCGAAACCGAAATCACCATTGACATGTCGGGCATGATGGACGGAAACATCCTTTACGCCACTGCTGACTATAATGCCGAACTGGCAAAATGGCTGAACGTAGACACCAGCACGATGCCTCCCGTCTATACCTTATCTAATAAGGTGTATATCGTGCGGCTGAAAGACGGTACTCATGCGGCTTTGCGGCTCAACGCTTTCCGCAACGCACAAAACACATCGGGACACCTCACTATCGAATACGCCTACCCGTTAGAGAAGGCAATGAAATAAATAAAGAACTATGCAACAACCTATACTGAAACACCTCATCGTGCTGGCGGGATGCCTCTTGCTCACTGCAACGGCTGCCGCACAACGCTATGTGTCGGGAAAAGTAGTCGGTCCGGGCAACGAACCGTTAGCAGGAGCAGCCGTTGTGGTCAAAGAAAACAAGACCATCGGAATGACCACCGATGCCGAAGGCAATTACCGGCTGCGCATCCCCGACAACAAAGAATACACCCTACAGGCTTCCTTCATCGGCTACGTAACCCAAAGCCACCCGCTTCAAACAGGACAAGACCGCATGGATTTCGCCATGGAAGAAGATGCCATCGGCATGGAAACCGTAGTGGTAACGGGCACACGCACACCTAAACTCTTGAAAGATGCGCCCATCGTGACCCGCGTCATCACCGCCGACGACATACGCAAGGTAGATGCTACCAACATCGGCGACCTCTTGCAAGCCGAATTGCCCGGTATCGAATTCTCCTACTCCATGGACCAGCAAACATCGCTCGACATGCAAGGATTCGGAGGAAACGCTATCCTGTTCTTAGTGGACGGCGAACGCTTGGCGGGCGAGACTCTGGATAACATCGACTACAGCCGCCTGAACCTGGACAATGTGGAACGCATCGAAATCGTGAAAGGAGCGGCATCGTCGCTCTACGGCTCGAATGCCGTAGGGGGAGTCATCAACATCATCAGCAAGGAAGCCGAAGAGCCGTGGACCCTCAACCTGAACGGACGCTATGGCTCGCACAACGACCAACGCTACGGAGGGACAGTCGCTTTCCGTGCGGGAGACTTCCGTAACAGCCTCAACGTGCAGCATACCTCTACCGACCCCATCGACGTGGGAAGCGTAGGCAAAGACGGAGAAGAGAACGACTTCAGCCGCGTGTACGGAAACCGCACGTGGAACTTCAAAGAACGCCTTGTCTACACTCCGACCGACAAACTGCGCCTGACGGGACGCTTGGGATACTTCTTTCGCGAACGCGACAAGAGCACTTCCAGCAAAGACCGATACCGTGACTTCTCGGGAGGATTGCGAAGCAACTACACCTTCAGCCAACGGAACGGCCTCGAACTCTCGTACAGCTTCGACCAATACGACAAAAGCGACTTCGACCCCGTGCAAGACTACGACCTGCGCGACTACACCAACGTGCAGCACACCCTGCGTGCCCTCTACAACCATTCGCTGAACGAGCGGAACACCCTCACCGTGGGTGGCGACTTCATGCGCGACTATCTGATGAGCTACCAGTTCACCGACAACGGCAGCCACGAACAATACACCGCCGACGCCTTCGCACAATTCGACCTGAACCCTGTGAAGAACCTCAACATCATGACAGCCGTCCGCTTCGACTATTATTCGGAAGCCGACGTGAAAAACACGTCCTCGAAACTCGGCATCATGTACAAATGGCGCAACTGCTCGCTGCGTGCCTCGTATGCAGGCGGATTCCGCGCCCCGACGCTGAAGGAAATGTACATGGACTTCAACATGGCGAACGTCTTCATGATATACGGCAACGAAGACCTGAAGCCCGAAAACAGCCAGAACTTCTCGCTTTCAGCCGAATACCTGAAGAGCCGCTACAACGTCACGCTGACAGGTTACTTCAACCTGGTGGACAACCGCATCACCACCGTATGGGACCAAACCCTCGGCGGAATGGTCTACTCGAACATCGCGCAGATGAACATCTCCGGACTGAATGCCGACGCCGCCGCCAAATACCCTTGCGGGCTGAGTGTGCGCCTCTCGTATGCCTACACCCACGTCCACATCCCCGCAGGAGAGCCTTACTTCTCCTCCACCCGTCCCCACTCTGCCACCGCGAAGATAGACTATGGCAAGGACTGGAAGAACTACGGCTTCGACGTGACCCTGAGCGGGCGCGTGCTCTCGCGGGTAACTACCGACGAATACGTCGATTACGAAAACCCCGATGCCGGAGTCAACTCGACCACCTATCCCGCCTATACGATATGGAAGCTGAACCTCTCGCAACGGGTATACCGGGGCATCCGCGTGAATGCGACGGTGGACAACCTATTCAACTACCGCCCCGACCACTATTACAACAGCACGCCCGCCACGACGGGGACCACTTTTTCGGTAGGTCTTTCGCTCGACGTAGACCAGCTGTTCTGACGGCGGACACCTCGAAAAACGTGCAAAACGCAATTTAGAGGTCTAAATTCCACCTTGCAACACTTGCAAAATCAGTTTTAGAGGTCTAAAATCCGTCTCGCAGACGTGCAAAATGCGCGCCGAGGGGTCAAAATCCATTTTGCAAATCTGCAAAGTCCACGCCGAGGGGTCGCCGCACATTTTGCAACACTTGCAAGGTCTCCGCCGAGGGGTCGCCGCGCATTTTGCACGTTTTTCCAAAAGTGGGACTTGAACAAAAATAGGATTTCACCATAGTAACAAAGGTTTAAATCGAACACAGAGACACGGAGACACAGAGATAAATTATAAGATTTTCTTTGCGGACTTTGTCTCTCAACAAAAAACTCTGTGCCTCTGTGTCTCTGTGTTCAATAAAAAAGCAAACGATAAAAACAAACGAATATGAAAAAGGAACGAATCATCCTCTACGGAAGCCTCATCGCGGGAATCCTGCTGCTTTTAGCGGTATGGAACAGCTGGTTCAGCGTCACGAAGATAGGCTTCGTCAACTATCAAGCCATCAACTTGGGGGAAATCTCGAAAGCCAACAACAACCCATTCATCCGGCTGGCTGAAATCAGCGCCGACCGACTGGACGAACTGGGAAGCTGCGACATGGTTTTCATCAACGCCATGGGCATCCGCATCACCGAAGAACAGCGTGCCCTGATACAGGAAGCGGCAGACGGGGGATTGCCCGTGCTCTCGACCGCAGTCACCAATCCTGCCAACGACATCTGCTCGCTCGACTCTGCCACCGCCGCCCCCTTGCGGCAATACCTCGCCAGCGGCGGACGGCGCAACTACCGAAGCATGCTGGAATACGTGCGTAAGACAGTGGACGGCAAACTGATTTCGGTAAACGAACCCGAACCCGTCCAAGAGGCAGCCCATGAAATGCTGTACCACATCGACCCCCGCCAGCCCGAAGAAGAAGCCTTAGGCTTCAACACCATAGCAGAATACGACCGCTTTCTGAAAGATAACGGACTGTGGAAGGAAGGCGCGCCGCGCATCGTCCTCACAGGGCAAATGGGCGAACCGACCGACTTAATCCGCCGGCTGGAAGAGACAGGCAATGTGGTCTACCCCGTACGGCGGATGAAGAGCTTTATTACCCGCCACCAAATCGACTCGGTGCGCCCTTCAGCCGTCATCAACATGGCGCACGGTCGTATGGGCGACTACATCACCGATTACCTGACCCAGCAGAACATCCCCCTCTTCGCCCCGCTGAATGTGAACACGCTGGTAGAAGACTGGGAGAACGACCCGATGGGCATGAACGGCGGTTTCCTCTCACAAAGCGTGGTGACACCTGAAATAGACGGCGCCATCCGTCCCTTCGCCCTCTTCGGACATTACGCCGACAAGGAGGGATTGCAGCACGCTTTCGCCATTCCCGAACGGCTGGAAACCTTCGTACAGACCGTAAACAACTACATCAGCCTGCAACGCAAGCCGAACGCCGAGAAGCGCGTAGCCATCGTTTACTATAAAGGGCCAGGACAGAACGCCCTCACCGCATCGGGCTTGGAAGTAGTGCCTTCGCTCTACAACCTGTTAGTGCGCATGAAGCAGGAAGGCTATCGCGTGGAAGGGCTGCCCGCCAATAGCAAAGCCTTGGGACGGCTGATTCAGCAGCAAGGCACCGTATTCAGCACGTATGCCGAAGGAGCCTCCGACCAATTCATGCGCGAAGGGCATCCCGAACTGATATCGAAAGAAGACTATGAAAGCTGGATAAAGCAAAGCATCCGCCCCGAACAATATGCCGAAGTGACGGCTGCCAACGGCGAGTTTCCCGGCAGCTATATGGCTACGCCAGACGGACGTTTAGGCATCGCCCGCCTGCAGTTCGGCAACGTAGTGCTGCTTCCGCAACCCGCGGCAGGAACGGGCAGCAACTCGTTCCAAATCGTACACGGGACAGACGCAGCCCCTCCCCACAGCTACATTGCTCCTTACCTGTGGACGCAATACGGCTTCCGGGCAGATGCGCTGATTCACTTCGGCACCCACGGCAGCCTGGAGTTCACGCCTCGCAAGCAAGTGGCGCTCAGCAGCAAGGACTGGCCCGACCGCTTGGTAGGCGCACTTCCCCACTTCTATATCTACACCATCGGCAACGTAGGCGAAGGAGTCATCGCCAAACGCCGCTCGTATGCGGGCTTACAGTCGTATCTGACTCCGCCGTTTATGGAAAGCAACGTGCGCGGCACCTACCGCGAACTGAGCGAAGCCATCAAGAATTACAACAACCTGTCGGAAGAGACCAATCTTCAACCGTCCGCCCTCGACAAGGCTTCGCTGAAGGTAAAAGCCTTGACCGTCAAGTTAGGCATCCACCGCGATTTGGAATTGGACAGCCTACCCGACAAGCCATATACCGAAGACGAAGTGGCACGCATCGAGAATTTCGCCGAAGAACTGGCGAACGAAAAGATTACAGGGCAACTCTATACCTTGGGCATACCCTACGAAAAGGCACGCATCGAATCGAGTGTCTATGCGATGAGCGTCGAACCCATTGCCTACAGCCTCTTGGCACTCGACAAACTGAACAGGAAAGCCGACCCGCAGACCGAGAAACACCGCACCCGGTTTACGCAACGGTATCTCACGCCTGCACGCAACCTGGTAACCCAGTTGCTCGCCCGTCCGTCAATGGCAACCGATGAACTGATATGCCGCACAGCGGGCATTACAAAAGAAGAACTGGCAGAAGCTCGCGAAACGGAAGCCTCGCGCAGCAACCCCGACGGACTGATGTCGATGATGATGGCAGCAGCCGAAGAGATGCAAGACCAACCGTCAATGAATAATAGCGCAAAAGGCGATCTGCCACATCCTTCAGGCAACATCAGCGAAGCGATGCGGAAAAAAATGCGCGAAGCAGCCAAAGGAATGAACCCTGACAAAGCACTCGCTATGGCAAAGAAAATGGGTGCCGACTCTACCGCCCTTCACAAAATGGAAGAAGCGATAAAACATCCTACCTCTTCTACTAAAGCTCCTGAAGGAGGCATGGCGGCGATAATGAAGCAGATGATGCACAAGAAAGAATACACCAAGGAACAAATTGCCCGCGCCATGGCAATCTGTGAAGTGGAACGCACCATCAAAAACGTGAACAACTACCGCATCGCCTTGCTGGAAAGCCCTCAAAAGGAAATGGCAAGCCTGATGAACGCCTTGAAAGGAGGATATACACAACCCTCACCTGGAGGCGACCCGATAGCCAACCCGAACGCCTTGCCTACAGGACGCAACCTGTATGCAATCAATGCGGAAGCTACCCCGTCGGAAGCCGCTTGGGAGAAAGGCATCCGCCTGGCAAACAACACCATCGAAATGTATAAGCAGCGGCATCACGACTCCATTCCACGCAAGGTCAGCTACACGTTGTGGAGCAGCGAGTTTATCGAAACAGAAGGAGCCACCGTCGCACAAATCCTGTATATGCTGGGCGTAGAACCCATCCGCGATGCCTTCGGGCGCGTAAACGACATCCGCCTGATTCCTTCGAAAGAATTAGGACGCCCGCGCATTGATGTCGTCGTGCAGACCAGCGGACAGTTGCGCGACTTAGCAGCATCCCGTCTGTTCCTGATAAACCGTGCCGTGGAAATGGCTGCCTCAGCTAAGGATGATTTATACGAAAACCAAGTAGCTGCAGGAATCGTCGAAACCGAACGCACGCTGATAGAAAAAGGACTTACCCCGAAAGACGCGCGTGAAATGTCTGCCTACCGTGTGTTCGGCGGAGTGAACGGCGGATACGGAACAGGCATCCAAGGAATGGTAGAAGCGGGCGACCGCTGGGACAACGAACAACAGATAGCTGACACCTATATGCATAACATGGGAGCCTACTACGGAAGCGAAAAGAATTGGGAAGCCTTCCGCCAATATGCGTTCGAAGCGGCATTGACCCGTACCGATGCAGTCGTCCAGCCCCGCCAAAGCAATACGTGGGGCGCGCTAAGCCTCGACCACGTGTACGAATTCATGGGCGGCATGAACTTAGCCGTGCGCAACGTGACAGGGAAAGACCCCGATGCCTACCTGAGCGACTACCGCAACCGCAACAACGTACGGATGCAGGAAGTGAAAGAAGCCATCGGAGTGGAAAGCCGAACCACCATCCTGAACCCCGTCTACATCAAAGAAAAGATGAAAGGCGATGCAGGCGCGGCAAGTTCCATCACCGAAATCGTGCAGAACACATACGGCTGGAACGTAATGAAGCCGAAAGCCATCGACCAGCAACTGTGGAATGACATCTACGACGTATATGTAAAAGACAAATACAACCTCGGCACACAAGGTTACTTCGAAGAAAAGAATCCTGCCGCACTGGAGAACATGACCGCCGTGATGCTGGAAACCGCACGCAAAGGCTACTGGAAAGCGACACCCGAACAGCTGAAAGCCGTAGCTGGACTACATACAGATTTAATTGCCAAGTACGGGACTTCAGGCGGAGGATTTGCCGACAACAACGCCAAACTGCAAGACTTCATCGCCGAAAACGTCAGTGCCCCGCAAGCAGCCGGTTACAAACAACGAATCAATGAAATGAAGGAAGCAGCCCTTGCCGACGGAAATGTACAAAAAGGAATGACGCTCAAGAAGAATACCATAGACACTGTCGGACAACCCGAAGAAGAAACCAACAAACTAAGCGGAACTTTGGTGGTAAGCGTCGTATTGGCAGCTTTCATCATCTTATTAATGATACTGAAAAAGAAACGTTCACAAAACCGGAAATAAAATGGAACAAATCATCCTTATCCTGATGCTGTTCATCGCCATAAACTGTGCTTTCAAGCTCAGCTTATGGCGGTGGTGGCAGGCGGGGATTTACAGCCTGATTATGGCAATCTTCACCGTCCTTGCCTATCCGTATGCCATCCTCCAGTCGAAGACACAAATAGCCGACTACCTGCAAAACACCGAAGCATTGCAGAATATGGCGGTCATCATCACACTGGAATCGGCACTCTGCTTCGGGTTTTGCGTCACCTACCTGCGCGGACTTTACGGCAAGAAAAACCCTTGGTGGGCAAAGCTGCTGTGGTGGTATCCCAGCCTGTTGTTATTCCCTGTGGTATTCTATTGCCTCACCGAAGCCATCTTTACCTTCGTGGGAATCGCGTTCACCACCACCGCCTACATCGTGGCAGCAATCGTGCTCATTGCCATTCCTGCATTAGCCAAAGCGGTACAATACCTCGTCCCCGAAAAAGACCTGCGGCTGGAAATCCATTTTCTGGTCAGCCTCTTCGTCTGTGTCTTAGGACTGCTCACCACCGTAAACGGCAAGACAGTCTATGCCGCCGTAGACGAGCCCGTCAACTGGAACGCCGTAACGCTTGCCCTTTCGCTCTTCGTTATCCTATTCATCGTAGGTTATGTATGGAGCCAAATCAAGTATCCGCTTATCCAGCGATGGAAAGAACGGAAAATGAAAAAACGTTATTAACTATTCACTATTAATTATTAATTCAAGAACAATGGAATTTATCTCAAAAATGCTTTTCTGGGTTGCCAACAGCTTGTTGATACCCGATGTTATCCTGCTGCTTTTCCTCTTTGTGCGTGCGCTTATCCTCATCGGAGGCACCTACAATATGTACATCACCAAACGTAAAAACGACAAGGCGTTCGACCATTTAATAAAAGAAGGACGCACTGACGAATTGCGCCAAGCATTGCCCGACAAGGACAATTCGCTTTACGTCAGCTACCTACGCGATATGCTGAGCCGTCCCGTAAACGAAGACTACGCCGACTTTACGCTCTCCAAATTCGAAGTGGAAGCCGAAAAAGACGTAGCACTTTCGAAAATGCTTTCCAAGTTAGGGCCGGTACTCGGACTGATTGGTACGCTGATTGCGATGAGCCCTGCATTGGTAGGGCTTTCCACGGGAGACATCGCCGGAATGGCATACAACATGCAAGTAGTGTTCGCCACCACCGTCGTAGGCTTGGTAGTCAGTGCCGTAGGATTAGTATCGATGCAGTTCAAGCAACGCTGGTACGCCAAATGCGTGAACAACCTCGACTATGTGTCGCGCGTCTTAATTGAAAAAGGAGGACAAGCATGAGAAAACGTAACCGCCGTGTCTGTTTCTTCAAGAAAGAAGAAGACACCGATCCGTTGAGCGTAGTGGTCAATCTCTTCGATGTGGCAATGGTCTTCGCCGTGTCGCTGATGGTGGCAATGGTGATGCACATGAACATGACCGAAGTCTTCACCGACAAAGATTTCACCATCGTGAAGAATCCAGGCAAAGAAAACATGGAAATCATCACCAAGGAAGGCAAGCAAATCAACCGTTACACGCCGAGCCAAGACCAGTCGGCAAGCGATAAGCGAGGCAAGAAAGTAGGCATCGCCTACGAACTGGAGAACGGTGAAATCATCTATGTGCCCGAAGGCGAATGATTTTCAGCGTTCCTATTATCTCCGTAGATTGCAAATCTGACCATAGAAATCCCTAAAAATAGGTATTGCCTGACAATCTCAAGCCCTATACCTTTGCAAAAGTAAAATCATTATCAATGCAAGTGCAGAAAGAAGACATACGAGGACGAATATTGACGGTTGCCAGACAACAATTCGAGAGGAAAGGCTATTCCAAGACTTCCATGCGCGAAATAGCGGAGTTGTCA
>CASFRN010000132.1 GCA_949296855.1 uncultured Bacteroides sp.
GAACAGCGCGACCACCCGGAACTACGCGGAAAGCCCATCGCCGTGGGGCATGCAGAGAAACGAGGAGTGGTAGCTGCCGCCAGCTATGAAGCCCGTAAATTTGGCGTACGTTCGGCCATGTCTTCACAAAAAGCGAAAAAACTGTGTCCGCAACTGATTTTCGTGGAGGGACGGATGGAGGTTTACAAAAGCGTGTCTGCACAGATACATGAAATCTTTCACGACTATACTGACCTCATCGAGCCTATTTCGCTGGATGAAGCGTTTCTGGATGTCACGGAAAACAAGAAAGGAATTCCATTGGCGGTGGATATAGCCAAAGAAATCAAGCAACGTATCCGCCAGGAACTTCATTTAGTGGCCTCAGCCGGTGTATCCTACAATAAATTCTTAGCTAAAATCGCCTCCGATTACCGAAAGCCTGACGGACTTTGCACCATTCACCCCGACCAGGCCGATGAGTTTATCCGCCGGCTGCCTATTGAAGCATTCTGGGGAGTAGGCCCCATTACGGCCAAAAAGATGCATACCTTAGGTATTTATAACGGAGAGACCCTGCGTAAATGCTCGTTGGAAATGCTGCAACGGCAGTTCGGGAAAAACGGATTAATCTATTTCAACTTTGCCCGTGGTATGGACGACCGTCCGGTAGAAGCTGTACGCATCCGCAAGTCTATCGGCTGTGAACATACATTGGAAAAAGACCTTTCGGCAGAAATGTCACTCATCATCGAGCTGTATCATGTGGCACGCGAACTCACCGACCGACTGAAAGCCAAAGAGTTCAAAGGGAATACCCTCACGTTGAAAGTGAAGTTCGACGACTTCTCCCAAATCACCCGCAGTATGAGTGTGGAACGGCCACTCCAACGCCTGGACGACATTCTCCCACTGGCCAAACGGCTATTGAAAGGTGTGGACTACAGTCAGCATCCGATCCGCCTGTTAGGCTTGTCGGTTTCCAACCCGAAAGAAGAAAATGGTATGAATGAGCACGTCAGTTCCGGACCTGTTCAGTTGGAACTGAAGTTTAAAGAGAAATAACGGTCTCATCCCCACAGATATTGCGAATTTTCATCCGCAAAGGCTTATGGTCACAACGAATGCACGCATCCCAATAGTCTGTTGTTTTGGTTCCGTTCTTGATGACATAGCCTAACTTGTCGATTTTAATTTCGCTGTCGCTATGCCAGGGCGCGCTCCTTTCAGCCGTAGTGCAATCCAGACTTATCCATTCGATGGTTTCCAACCCTTCGTCGCTGACGAGGATAGGCGTGAAAGTCTTTTCTTTACCTTTAGCTTTTTGCTGCAATACCTGTAACTGATTTTTCTGATTTATTTCGTAAATCTTCTGCCGCACACGGTCACTTTGAAACTGCTTGATTTCCACTTTCCAGCCACTGAATAATCCGTTTGACTCTTCGGAAACTTCCCATTCGGCCAAGTCTTCGACTACCACATTGTCGAGTACCTGTTTCAAGTCGCGAAGTTCTATCGTGACAAGCGGATTTCCCTGCTCACGGATGAAACGTTCGATCTCTTCGCGATTGTCTATGTCAATGTAATAGACGATGACCCGCTTCGTATTGTCCGGCAAGTCGGGCATGGCTTCACGGATGATGCGATTCATCAAAGGCTTGTCCAACACGCGGGTGCTGCCATCCATCAGATTTGGGAGATAGACGGGCGTCATGCCGTATTTGGTATCTACAATACTGCCTTCCCAAAACTTGTCCAAAGCATCCTCGTTCCGCAGGCCTGGTATCAGTTTCTTCAAACGTTCCATGGTCTGCACAGGATTACGATACAACGAAACGCCATCTTTTATCTCCCTTATATCGAATTCTGCTTTGGCTGCTAGAAGACGGTCACGCGTCGTCTGGATGCTGTTGATGTTTATATCCGTATGAATGAACTTACGTCCCAATCTGTTTGCAACGGTCGCTGTAACGCCACTACCCCCAAAGAAATCGGCGACTACCATTCCTTTGTTACTGCTGGCATTGATGATTCGTTCGAGAAGGGCTTCGGGCTTTTGGGTTGCATATCCAACGGGTTCTTCTTTGTCGGCAGGTTGTAACATTGATATCCGCCAAACATCATCTATCGTTTTTTCGTCAGTTTCAATATATATTATGTTTCCATTGTCATCTTTGGCATTAACGAGCTTTTGAGTCTCTTTATTCCAAACTCGTTTGATTTGCTTAATGCTATTTTCTCTTCTTTCTTTTATTGGGGTATAAATATAAGAGTCCCCTTTTTTATAATAAAAAATAACATCATGATTAGATGCAAAGCGATTTACATTCCCTTGCATTTTATTATAATAATACCAAACTATTTCATTAACAAAATTATCCTCTCCAAACACCTCGTCTAACAATATCTTTACATAATGCCCAATATGCCAATCCAAATGCACATAAATGCTTGCCGTATCGCTCATTACCGACTTGATAGCCATCAGATTCTCGTACATCCAGTTGAGGTAACTTTCCTTGTTCCAAATGTCACCATACATCTTTTCCTCAAACGAACGCAGCTCCTCGATATCCAGTTCGCTTTCAGCCTGACGAATAGCTTCGGCCACTTTGGGATTGCGACGAAGATACACCTTTTTGGCATAATCGGCACCGCTGGCAAAGGGAGGGTCAATATAAACCAAGTCCACCGTGATACCTTTGTCTTTCAGGTAGGCACAAGCCGAAAGGCATTCGCCACGAAGCACGAGATTTCCGTTCTGGTTTCTGCCTACACGTTCCTGCAACTCGGTTTCGTAGAGAGGCATGCCCTGCTGGATGCGTTCTTCTACACGGTCGTTGTCGCGATAGCGGAGGATGCGCTTGGTGCGTACAAAATTGTCGAGCACGGCCTGGCCTTCCAATGTATTGGGGAAATAGGGTATGTATTTGATTGCCATATATATCGTTGTTTTAAATGTTGAAAAAATCCTTGATTGCCTTTATTGTCTTTTTCTCTCTTTCTTCTTTAGTAAGGGTATCCTCAAGATACAGGAAGCGGAAACGTTCATAGCCGAAACACTCGTTGTTCTTACTGATAAACTCTGTTTCCATAAACTGCCGGCGGTCGGCAAACTTGGCCGCAAATCCTTCCCCCTTCGTCTCAATAATGATGATTCGATGAATGGAACCATCACCATTGCGCTTCAATAGCAAAAAGTCGGGCACATATTTACCGATATACCTCCACTCTCTGCCCGATTGCTTATAACAGTCTATTTTAAAGTCGGTGAGTGTGTCGTCACCGTTGAAATAGATTTCCAACTGAGATTTATATTCTCCCAAAATAGGTAAAACAGAGTCTTTGAAAAATTCACGCTCCAATCCGCTATCGAAACGATAAGGCAGATAATGATAGGTCTGTTTGCGCTCTGGATGTGGGTCAGTTGGCTCAGGTATGGGATATCCCATCTTTTTCATCTTCTCTATCAATGCCAATTCTTCGGGCGACAAAACCTTGTTCTGTGCATTGGTATCCCAATCAACAATCGTTTTGACAATATCTTGAGACGGGAAAAATGGTTTGTCATCTTGCACGGAAATAGGAGAAACAAGTTTCTCTATCTGTAGCAGACTGGCTTCACAAGGAACAACCTCCTCCTTGACCAAAAAATCACGTTTGGGGACAAAAGCCTTGCGGATAAGCGAGCGGATGTTCTCGTGGTCGTACCGGTTATCGTATCGCGTATTGCCCGTTTCATCTTTAAAGGTGATACGCTCAAAAATCTTTTTAAGAATGGGTTCGTGCTCTTTCAGGCATCCCAATGCCAGTGTGCTAAAACTTTCTCTCTCAATCAGATATTACCATTGATGGAAAAAGATATATTC
>CASFRN010000133.1 GCA_949296855.1 uncultured Bacteroides sp.
AATGAAAATTGCCTATCAAAAAGTAATGTCATTCTGAGCATAGCGAAGAATCTCGTGTGCATCAGCTTGTGTATTCGAGATCCTTCACTCCGTTCAGGATGACAAAATGAAAGCTTATTTCTATTTTGAGACACCCTCTTTGTTTGGAAGACTCTATGGCTAAAATGCGGTAAACGTTTCTATGAAAGCGGTATAGAAATCTCGCTCCATAAACGTAAATCGCAATTCACAGGTAACAATAACGCCTCCTCCACCATTTTCTATAGATAAGTTATAGTGGAAGTCAGGGCGATATTTCAAGAAATCGATTCGCCGGCCGTCAATAACCAGGAATTGATCGTAGACATTAATAATAAAACTATAACGGCTGACATCGACATTAAGCGTCTCCGCTTGATAATTTATTTCTATATTTCTGTGAAAGCCACAATTGCTGAAATACCATCCGCTTTCCCGGTTATCACTAGACCAGACACCGTTTGTCGGAACTTCTGCAGCTGATATGAACTCACTCGGGTTATAGAGCTTACTGACGACATAAGCATCCCAATCTCCGGGGTTGGTATCATGTTTTTCTAACACATTACCCGCTACCAATAAGGACGGATCAGGAACTTTAGATGCAGCAACCACGATATAAAAACCATCTGCATTTTTTTCTCCTGTCTGCTCACCCCATTCAATCGGTATACCGCGATCCGTGAAATATCCGCTAAATTCAGGAGTTCTTGTAACTGTAAACGACACCATATGCCCCACGTCTACAAAGGTATCGGTGATGACCTCGCCGTTGCTGTAATATCTGTCGCGATAAACGGTAGCATAATACAACAAGGGCAGATTGTCGTGCGCCTCTTCCCAAGTGTAGCCGGTGCGATATTCCACACGAACCAAATCAGGGTCTTCAACTTCCTTCTCTGTAATGACACCTGCCGGATAAGTAACCGCAAATACAAACGTCCGCTTGGAAGTTTCCTTTGCGTTCACACTCTCCAGTTCCACGTTAAACGTTGCCGTTATGTCATACATCGTCGTGTCGCTGACAGTCGCTCTGGTCTGCGGAACAGCGGAAACAACAGGTTTGGAAATCCTTGCCGCATACTTCGCCGAAGCTTCTTGCGTCCGGGTTCCCCCGTAGCTCGCCGGATTTAATTTGCCGTATGGCATTTCAATCGTTTCGCCGGCCTGAGTTGTGTAAGGATAAACCTCATACCCCAGGGCAAAATCAATCGGCATTCCTCCGAGTTCATAGGCTTGCGTTATCGCGTGTCTGACCGGATTGTCGCCTTCTTCGGATGTATTAACCTCAGCCTCGCCCGCCAAACTGGTCAGCAGGTCTAAGCTTTCGGCATAAACCACGTCTTTCCCGAGGGAAGCGTTGATTGTTGCCAAAGGTTCACGTTCAAAAGTGCTTCCATCCATATCGGTATAGCGGCTCTTCTGGCGGATAACCAAATTCAGAGCATTTTCCGGGGTGATGATATAAGGCGATGCCGCCGTACCTTCTCCCTGGATACCATCCGACTCGATTTCAAACGAAACTTCGCCATTGTCTTCATCGGGAATTTCCATAGATGAAACAACTGCGCCAATGTAATTTACATCAATCACAATCGGTTGCTTCGTTTCGTTTTTGGCATTTTTAACTTCAACTTCTCCATAAAGGCGAAGATTAACATTATACAACGTCGTATCGCTCACGATCGCCCTGGTTTGCGCCAAGGGCGTTAAGGTTACGGCCGTTTTGGCAATGTTTACATCAGCCTTCGTCTGTTGGGCATCTTCCTCTCTTTCATTAGCCGACGGACTTTCTGCGCTGAGCTCATTCCACTTAGCATAAGGCATTTCAATGGCTTGTTGTGCCTTGTTGATATAAGTATAAACCTCATTCAACATTTCTGCTTTGATGGACTGCGGTCCAACTTTGATAGTCTGTTGGGTCAGATTACGGACAGGATTCGTTCCTTCTTTGGATGTTGTAACTTCTGAGTCTTCAATTTTGGTTAAGAGATCTTCGTTTTGCGCATATACAGTATCCATCACGGCGTGAATTGAAAATTTCGCTTCAGGCTCGCAAGTAAATACTGTCCCATCAGAATCAGTGTAACTGCTTTTCTGGCGAATAACCATACTCAGCGTATCACCGTCGGCAACTTCCGCCGGAGCATCAACCGTGCCGGTTCCGCTCCCGCTCTCATTGGTAATGACAAAGGTAACTTCGCCATTATCGGGGTCAACAACCGGAGTCGGATCCGGGTCAGGATTAACCGGATCGTCCCCGCCACAGGCATGCAAGCAGATTGCCGCGGCGAGGGCCGCCAACCCGCAGATAAAGAATCGAGACAACTTCATAAGTTCTATTTGTTTTTAAGGGTTATGTAAAAGCGTTCCTTCGAAATTCCGCTCCTGCCATTCGTCGTTTACTTTCAGGCGGATGCAGCGCGGTTGCACCTCCACTTCTTGCGCACGGACCGTCTCGTCCAGCTTGGGGAAGTAGAAACACGACGTGCGGTAGCTGGTGCCAAAATAGTAGTCGCAGCTGTCGCGCACCATGCGGGTGAACGTGTCGAACTTGCCCAGCCGCTTGCCGTCGTTACGGAAGAACACCTCGTAGCTGTATTCGCCCCGCCGGCATACGATGAAATGTTCTTCGGCACGCACCTCGCGGTAGGCAGCGGGCGTCACCAGCACGGTGCTGTCTGCCGTACGCCTCACTCCGGTGAGCGTGTCGCCCGTTTCGTTCACCTCTTTATACGTTACAAGCCCCTCTGCCAGCGGTTGCTCGCGCGGGGCGTCCTTGCATCCTGCGAAGGGCAGGAGCAGGGCTGCAATCATGAAGTTTATCAGTTTTTTCATGTTTATTCGCTTTTTGTGTGGCAAGATAATGATTTTTATATAAATAATCATTGATTCTTGTCGTTTTTTTTGATTTCCTCGAAATAAAGTAGTTCCTTTGCATAGCGACATGATAAAAACTATTTTTATGGAAGATTTAGCAAACAAATATATCCGTTTTGACTGGGCTATGAAACGGTTGCTTCGTGACAAGGCCAATTGGGGTATAATAGAAGGGTTACTGAGCACTTTGTTGGGAGACTTTATAAAAATAAAGGAGTTGCTTGGAAGCGAAAGTAATTGTACAGATGATATTAGCGAATATTATAGAGCGAATTTATTGGTTGAAAGTTCACAAGGGGAAGTGTCTTTATTAGAAATTCAGAACAATAACGAATTTGCATATTATCAACGAATTTTATTTGGTTTATCCAAGCAATTCACCGAATATATCAACCAAGGAAAAGGATATGACCATATCCGAAAGATATATAGCGTGAACATTGTTTATTTCAATTTAGGCAACGGTACGGATGTGGTATATCATGGCAAGACGGAATTCCGCGGCATACATAACGGGGAATTGTTGAACTTGTCCCCGTTTCAGAAGCAGAAGTTCAATGTAGATGCGGTAAGCGACCTTTATCCGGAGTATTATATCTTGAAGGTGAATGATTTTAATAAATGGTCGAAAGTACCGTTGGAACAATGGATTTATTTCTTGAATACAGGCAATATTCCCGCAGACGCAACGGCTCCCGGATTGAGTGAAGCACGGGAGAAATTACAGTTGGTGCGCATGAGCAAGGCTGAACTTAATGCCTATTACCACCATTTGGATAATGTGGTCATCTTGCGTGACAATATTGTTACGGCACGAGGTGAAGGACGCTTGGAAGGACATGCGGAAGGATTAGAAGAAGGTCGTGCAGAAGGCCGTGCAGAAGGCCGTGCAGAAAGTAAATTGGAAGATGCTAAAAATTTGAAGTGTTTAGGTGTTTCTATAGATATCATAGCGAAAGCTACAGGACTTAGCGTAGAAGAAATTGCAAAGCTTTAAGATAATCTGCTTCATCGTGCACTCTTATTCGCTTTTTATTTTGCAAATGTGCCTGAAAACCCTAACTTTGCAACGGCTGAAAAACTAACTTATTTACATAGACAATGAATAAAATTATTTCAAAAGAACATTTTTCGGAGAAGGTGTTCAAGCTGGTGGTAGAAGCACCCTTGATTGCCAAATCCCGCAAGGCAGGACATTTCGTTATCGTGCGTGTCGGCGAAAAAGGAGAGCGTATGCCCTTGACTATTGCCGGTGCCGACCCGGTGAAAGGTACTATAACTTTAGTGGTACAAGAGGTGGGGTTGTCGTCCACCCGTTTGTGTGAGTTGAACGAAGGCGATTATATTACCGATGTGGTAGGTCCGTTGGGCAAGGCTACGCATATCGAAAATTTCGGTACGGTGGTTTGTGCCGGAGGCGGAGTAGGCGTGGCGCCGATGTTACCTATCGTGCAGGCTCTCAAGGCTGCGGGCAACCGGGTGATAACCGTGCTTGCCGGACGTACCAAGGAACTGATTATCCTGGAAAAAGAGATGCGTGAAAGCTCCGACGAGGTGATTATCATGACCGATGACGGTTCGTATGGAAAGAAAGGACTCGTCACCGAAGGCGTGGAAGAAGTCATCAAGCGCGAAAAGGTGGACAAGTGTTTCGCCATCGGGCCGGCAATCATGATGAAGTTCGTCTGCTTGCTCACCAAGAAATACGAAATCCCGACCGATGTCTCGCTGAATACCATTATGGTGGACGGTACGGGTATGTGCGGCGCATGTCGTATCACCGTAGGCGGAAAGACCAAGTTCGTTTGCGTGGACGGACCGGAATTCGACGGACATCAGGTAGATTTCGATGAAATGTTGAAGCGTATGGGCGCTTTCCGTGACATCGAACGGCAGGAAATCCATAAGCTCGACCCGGTTGACCCGAATGCGTGTGAGGCTACAAAAGCATTGGACGACCGTAACGCTCCGTGGCGTGAGGCGTTGCGCAAGGCAATGAAACCCAAAGAACGTACGGCGATTCCGCGTGTCAAGATGAACGAATTAGACCCCGAATACCGTTCGCACCGCCGCAAAGAGGAAGTCAACCTCGGATTGAACGAAGAGCAAGCCTTGACCGAAGCCAAACGGTGCTTGGATTGCGCCAATCCCTCGTGTATGGAAGGCTGCCCCGTAGGCATCAACATTCCGGGCTTTATCAAGAACATCGAGCGGGGCGAGTTCCTCGAAGCGGCACGGGTATTGAAACAGACCAGCGCGCTTCCCGCCGTATGCGGCCGTGTATGCCCGCAGGAGAAGCAATGCGAATCGAAGTGTATCCACCTGAAGATGGGTCACGAAGCCGTGGCTATCGGTTACCTGGAACGCTTTGCCGCCGATTACGAACGGGATAGCGGAAACATTTCCGTGCCCGAGATAGCCGAAAAAAACGGCATCAAGGTTGCGGTGGTAGGCTCAGGCCCTGCCGGATTGTCGTTTGCGGGCGATATGGCGAAGATGGGATACGATGTGACGGTATTCGAAGCGTTGCACGAAATCGGAGGCGTATTGAAATACGGTATCCCCGAATTCCGTTTGCCCAACAAGATTGTAGATGTCGAGATTGACAACTTGGCGAAAATGGGCGTAGAGTTCGTGAAAGACTGCATCGTGGGCAAGACCATCTCGGTGGAAGACCTGCAGGCAGAAGGATACAAAGGCATCTTCGTAGCTTCGGGAGCCGGACTTCCCAACTTCATGAACATTCCGGGCGAGAACTCCATCAACATCATGTCGTCGAACGAATACCTCACCCGTGTCAACCTGATGGATGCGGCAAGCGAAGAATCGGATACGCCGGTTACGTTCGGCAAGCGTGTCGTTGTGGTAGGAGGTGGAAATACGGCGATGGACTCCGTGCGTACCGCACGCCGTTTGGGAGCCGAACGTGCCATCATCGTTTACCGCCGTTCGGAAGCCGAAATGCCTGCCCGTATCGAAGAAGTGAAACACGCCAAGGAGGAAGGAGTGGAATTTATGACCCTCCACAATCCGATAGAATACATTGCCGACGAGCAAGGCCGTGTGAAGCAGGTTGTCCTTCAGAAGATGGAGTTGGGCGAGCCCGACGCTTCGGGACGCCGTAGCCCTGTGCCTATCCCCGGCGCGACCGTTACGCTGGACATCGACATGGCAATCGTCAGCGTAGGTGTGTCTCCCAATCCGATTGTGCCCAACTCGATTCCGGGATTGGAATTGGGACGTAAAGGCACGATTGCGGTGAATGAAGACATGCAGTCGTCCATCCCCACCATTTATGCCGGAGGCGACATCGTGCGCGGAGGTGCTACGGTTATCTTGGCGATGGGAGACGGACGCCGTGCCGCGGCTGCTATGGATAAGCAATTGCGCGGATAATTATTGAATAATTGAACGCAGAGATTGATTTAAACTGTAGGGGCGGGGTTTGCCCGCCCGGATGCGCCCACGGATACACCGCTTGATGTATTCGGGCGGGCAGACCCCGCCCCTACAAAAGATAAAATAAAAGCTCTGTGTTCGATTATTTTTTTGTACACAAAAATAAAGATTAATGAATAAAGACGAGCGAGTGCAATCTACCTTGCGGAAATTGCCTTCTTGGCAAGTTTCGCTCATCCCTTTTGTGGTGCTGACCCTGTCATTGGTGGTCGTAATCAAGATTTTCGGGCCCGATGCCCTTTTAGGCGGAAGCCAAGTATGCCTGTTGTTGGCTTCGGCGGTCACGGCGGCAATCTCCATGTTTATATACAAAGCCTCATGGAACAGGTTAGAGCTTTGTATCTTGGATAATATCCGTTCCGTAGGTTCGGCCATCCTCATCCTGTTCCTTATCGGAGCGATAGCCGGCACATGGATGGTGGGCGGCATCGTGCCAGCTTTGATTTGTTACGGGTTGGAAATCATCTACCCAGCCGTGTTTTTGGCGGCGGCTTGCGTGATAAGCGCGCTGGTGTCGGTGATGACCGGAAGTTCGTGGACGACCATCGCCACCATCGGCGTGGCGTTGATAGGGATAGGTATCGCGCAAGGATTCGACCCCGGATGGACAGCTGGAGCCATTGTGTCGGGGGCTTATTTCGGCGATAAGGTTTCCCCCTTGTCCGATACCACCGTGTTGGCTTCTTCCTCTTCGGGCACTCCGCTTTTTACGCACATCCGGTATATGATGATTACTACCATCCCTTCGTTGACCATTGCGCTGATTGTGTTCCTTGTGGCAAGCCTGATGCATCCTTCGGTAGAGGCGTCGCAGACCGACGGGTTTGCCGAAGCGTTACGGGATACCTTCCATATCACCCCGTGGTTGCTGCTCGTCCCCGTGCTTACGGGTGTGCTGATAGTCAAGAAAGTACCCGCCATCCTTACGCTTTTCTGTGCGGCGGTGATGGCGGCCGTTGTAGCCCTTATCTTCCAGCCTCAGGCGGTATGGGCGGTGGCGAACCCCGACTTGCCCGCTTCGGCATACGCCGGACTTTCGTTTTGGGACGCTTGCAAAGGGATTGTCGTGACGTTTTACGGCTCTACCGCCATCCAGACGGGCAACGCCGCTATCGATTCGCTGATTTCCACGCGGGGCATGACAGGGATGCTCAATACGGTGTTCCTCATCATCTGCTCGGTGACGTTCGGCGGTGTGTTGGCAGGGAGCGGCATGTTGCGGAGCCTCACCGAAGTGTTCGCGCGGTTGGCGCATCGGGCGGTTACGCTGGTAGGGGCTACCGTAGGGACGGGATTTATGTGTAACGTGGTGACCGGCGACCAGTATATCTCCATCCTCCTCACCAGCAGCCTTTACCGGAAGCTCTACGAGCGGAAGGGCTACGAAAACCGCCTGCTGAGCCGTGCGGTAGAAGATTCGGCTACGGTCACTTCGGTGCTTATCCCGTGGAACTCGTGCGGCATGACGCAGGCTACGGTCCTCAAGGTCTCCACATTAGAATACCTCCCTTATTGTTTCTTCAACATCCTGTCCCCCTTCATGTCGGTCCTCATTGCCGCGATAGGGTATAAGATATTCCGGAGAAAGCCGGAAGAATGAACGGTTATGGCACACAGATGAAAGCGGATGAATCCTATCCTCACAGATTTTGAATAAGAACCTGTAATCTGTGTCACCTGTGTGTCATGGTATAAGCTTATTATGAGCGATTCGTTGATAAAGAACCGGTTATCTCTTTTCAGCTTGCGTGATTTCTCCGATGTACATGGTGTATTGCTTCGAAGTGTCAACGGTTTGATTCAACGACTTCAGTTCGTCGGCAGTCATCTTTTGCGTCATCGCCTTTTTGCAGGAAATCACAACGGAAGGTTGTGTGCTTTGGTTGAGATAGAACGAAAGCTTGTAGGTTGCGCTTTGCTCCATCAGCGCATTGGCGGCGATGCGGCTTTGGTCGAACAAGACGTATGCCACGTTTTTGCCTAACATTTGCCCGATTCCGCTCCAGTTTTCTGTATTGATATTAATGGTCTCTCCGTTTTCGGCAGTTAATGTAATTCGTCCTTGGGCAGCCAGTTCGTTTAAGTTCGCCGGAAGTTGGTCTACAGTTACAGCCTTCAGTTCGCCTGCCGTAGCCGGAAGGATAGACTGCATAGGTTGTTGCGGAGCGTTGGCAAGAAGTTTTTGCCCCAGCGCGGCAGCCACTTGTTCGAAAAGTTGGTCTTTCAAGTCGATGGTTTCGCGGCGGAACTTCCCGCAGATGGGAGCCAGTTTGGTCTGTTTTCTGTTTAATGCCATGTCGTCGGTAATCCATTCTTCGGCGGTGTATTTTTCGCCCCCGTCGCGCGCTTCATCATACCAGTAGCGGATGCGGGTCATTTGGAGGCTGCATGAACCGTCGTTCGCGTAAATTAAAAATTGATAATAAATGCGGGTACGGTCGAGCGATAAAGCCGTTGAAGAAAAAACGATATATTCTTCTGCCGATGCGGCTATTTCACCTTTGCTTTCATCGGTATAAGCTACGAAGCTGTTTAACCCTTCGTTAGGTTTGAAACGGTTTTTTGCCCAGTCTAAAAGTTGGTTGTAAATTTCTGTCTTCGATAATCCGGGCGCTTTGATTTCTTTGCTGAAAGTCACTTTCCCGTCGGTCATCGTTACGGCTCCTGCCAGGTACTTCGGGTTTGAATTGTCTTTTTTATCCTTAGCCGTGCCGGCCAGCGGCAAACATATCAAAAGGATGAGCAATAGTTTTTTCATGATAACTTTGTTTTTTTGATTGAAATTTTCGGAGGACAAATATAGAAAGAAAAAGGAAAACAAGCCCGGCTTATGCCCTAAATATTATAAAAATCTGCGGATAGAAAAGAGAAGCAGGGATAAATGAAACGCGGATTAACACCGATTGCGGCAGATAAATCGTTTATTCAATCTGCGTTAATCTATGCTAATCCGCGTTTTTGTAAGGTGTATGTCGGCAGACTCTTAGCGTACCGGCATCTTGTCAATGCGTTTCTGATGGCGTCCTCCTTCGAAATCCGTATTGAAGAATTCGGTCATGATTTTATCTGCCATTTCATTGTCGATGAAACGTCCTGGCATCACCAATACGTTTGCATTGTTGTGTTGGCGTGCCAAGTGGGAGATTTCGGGAATCCAGCAAAGCGCGGCACGTATGCCCTGATGTTTGTTCAGGGTCATGCTGATGCCTTCTCCGCTACCGCAGATGGCGATACCCGGATAGCATTCGCCCGCTTCTACGGCGAGTGCCAACGGATGCGCAAAGTCCGCGTAGTCGCAACTATCGGCGGTATAGGTGCCGAAGTCTTTGTATTCCCAGCCTTTCGCTTCGAGCCATTGCTTTACGTATTGCTTCAATTCGAAGCCCGCATGGTCGGAAGCCAATCCTATCGTTTTCATATCAGAACATGGCTTTTACTTGGTTGTACACGTTTTCGGCGGTGAAGCCCAGCTTTTCGTCCAATACTTTGTACGGAGCCGAGAAGCCGAATGATTCCAATCCCCAAATCTTTCCTTCTGTACCTACCAGTCCGAGTAAGTTTACAGGAAGTCCGGCGGTCAGACCGAATTTTTTGACTCCGGCAGGGAGAACGCTTTCCTGGTATTCCTTGCTTTGGCTGCGGAACAGGCCTTCGGAAGGAGCGGAAACGATGCGTACCTTGATGCCGTCCTTGCGGAGCAATTCGGTACCTGCTACCAATGTAGAGACTTCGGAACCTGAAGCCACCAAGATGACATCCGGATTTTCGTCGGAGCCGGCTACGATATAAGCTCCCTTAGCGGTTTGAGTGTAATCGTTGCCTTCGGGCAGGTTGGCGATGTTCTGGCGAGAGAAAATCAATGCGGTAGGAGTGGTAGTGTTTTCCATTGCCAGCTTCCATGCTTGAGTGGTCTCTTCGCAATCTGCCGGACGGAGAACCAACATCGAGTTGTGTCCCTTGTGGTTTTTCAGTTTTTCCATCAAGCGGATTTGTGCTTCTTGTTCTACCGGTTCGTGGGTAGGTCCGTCTTCGCCTACACGGAATGCGTCGTGTGTCCAGATGAACTTCACGGGCATTTCCATCAGGGCTGCCATACGTACGGCGGGTTTCATGTAGTCGGAGAATACGAAGAATGTACCGCATGCGGGGATAACGCCTCCGTGGAGTGCCATACCGATGCAGCAGCATGCCATGGTCAATTCAGCCACACCTGCTTGGAAGAACGCGCCGCTGAAGTCACCCTTCGTAAAGGCGTGTGTCTTCTTCAAGAAGCCGTCGGTCTTGTCAGAGTTAGAGAGGTCGGCAGATGCGCAAATCATGTTTTCCACTTGTTCTGCCAATGCGCCGAGTACGGTAGCCGAAGCGGCACGTGTAGCCGAGCCTGCTTTTTGCTGGATGGCTTCCCAGTTTACTTGAGGAGCTTTGCCTGAGAACCAGTTTTCCATCTTAGCCGCCAGTTCGGGGTTGGCTTTTGCCCATTCTGCTTTAGCCGCATAGCGTTCGGCTACGATGGCTTTCAGTTCTTCGCGGCGTTTTGCGTAAAGCTCTGCCACATCGGGGAAGATTTGGAAGGGTTGTTCGGGATCGCCGCCCAAGTTCTTGATGGTATTGGTATAAGCGTCGCCACCCAGAGGGGCACCGTGTGTAGCGCAGTTGTGTTCGTAGCTGCTATTGTCGGCCTTGCGTGCGCCCTTACCCATGATGGTCTTACCGATAATGAGGGTAGGCTGGCCTGTTACGGCTTTCGCTTCGGTCAGTGCGGCACGGATTTCGTCGGCGTCGTTACCGTTAATCGTAATGACTTTCCAGCCCCATGCTTCGTATTTCTTAGCGACATCTTCGTCGGTTACGTCCTTACATTCGGTAGACAACTGGATGTCGTTCGAGTCGTAGAACATAATCAGGTTGTCCAGTCCCAGGTGTCCGGCAATACGTCCCGAGCCTTGTGAGATTTCTTCTTGTACACCTCCATCGGAAATGTAAGCGTAAATCGTTTGGTTCATTACGTCGCCCAAACGTGCTTTCAAGAATTTAGCTGCGATGGCTGCACCTACGGCAAATGTGTGTCCTTGTCCCAGCGGGCCGGAAGTGTTTTCGATGCCTCTCATCACGTCTACTTCGGGATGTCCCGGAGTAGGGCTTCCCCATTGACGGAACTGTTGCAGTTCGTCCATGGTGAACTTGCCGGTCAAAGACAATACGGAATACAACATCGGTGACATGTGTCCGGGGTCGAGGAAGAAGCGGTCTCTGCCTTCCCAACGGGGATTTTCAGGGTCGTAAACTAAAAACTCCGAGAAGAGTACATTTACAAAATCTGCACCACCCATAGCACCACCCGGGTGTCCGGATTTAGCTTTTTCTACCATTGAAGCAGCCAGGATACGGATGTTATCGGCTGCGCGGTTCATAAGTTCTTTACTGTTTTTCATTATTGGATATATTAGTTGGATGTATTAGTTGATGCAAAGATAAGGAAAATATGGAAAGGTGCAAGCGAATTTGGAATTTAAAATAGGGATAGAAGGGGAATAAAAGGTGGACAGATGGAATCGCAGGAGGGTAAAAGGGAGTGATGCCCGCTTTGTTCGCAGGAGTTTAATACCAATAAGTAAGTGTACATATAGTAAAACAAAATTGAATTGCGAAAAATGGAATGGAACACAGAGACACAGAGGCACAGAGTTTTATTTTTTTAGAGAGAACAAAGTGCACGGAGAAAGCACTGACTCTGTGAGCTTTGTCTTCTCTTTTATATTTATCCTCTGTGCCTTTGTGTCTCTGTGTTCAATCAAAGAAGACACGTACTTCTTTTTGCAATTCAGTTCTGATAGACTATATATGGCACGCAGAACACTGATTTTTGCAGATGCCCACAGATATCATAAAAAATAATCTGTGCAAATCGGTCTCGTCTGTGTCCATCTGTGTGCTATAAGACGTATCATTCGTCAGAAGCTGGTGAACTCCAGTTTGGCATAGCTTGATTGGAGGACGAGGTGTTTCCCGTCGGCTTTCAGGACATCGAATGTCGTTTCGAGGGCGTTGATGCCGAAGGGTAGCAACCGCTCTACAGGCGCGTCTTCACCGTTATCGCCGGTCGATTCGCGGAAACGGAAATCTTTCATGGTGGCTTGGCTATGGTCTTCGTTCAGGTAAAAATGTCCGATGAATGTGCCGTAGTTGTGCGTACATTGCTTTTCGGAAATCTGTACGACCTGCAACTGGATGCTGTAAAAGATGCGCTGGCAATCGCGGTGGACGACACCGTCATTGAGGGTGGTGAACTGTTCCAATCTCCACATTCCTTCGATGTTTTCGTCGATAGGCTTTTTCTCACAAGAGGCGAACAAGGCGAAGAAACATACCGTAACTAATAAATGTATCGCTTTCATATCAAAAATCAAAATCTTAAAACCACAAACTCAAAATACTTTTCCTGTTTTCCGGATGGTCAATATACCTCCTGTAGAGTTCCCTAAATAATTCCCGCGGTCGAGCCCTACGCCTACGGTGGCGCTCCATCCTTTAGCCCACTGGGGGGTATAGCTCACTTCGTAGAGCGAACTGAATTGTTTGCGCTGTTTGTCGAGCGGTGTCGCATAGGTACCCCAATGGCGGGCAAACGACATCAGCACGCGCCAGCTCCATTCATCGCTCGGGTCTCCACTGATGCCCAAATGCTGCGAACGTACGCGGTTGCTTTTAAAAATGATTTCGCCGTCTTGGTTATAGATGGGTCCGGGCAAGAGAGGATTGCCCATGCCTTGCCCCCAGTGTTGCCATGCCTGATAGCAATAATTGTTGTAATAATTATCGCTTGCGCTCACCTGATAGCCCAATGTCCCCGCAAAATCATCGTAGAGGAGGGGACCGGTTTGTTGCTTGGTCGACATGGCTTCCCATACTGCCGAACTGACCCATCGGTTTTTGGGGAAATCGATTTCAAAGCCCAGCTGTCCGTCTTTCCATCGTCCGTATTGCCATACCATTTGCGAATGGTCGTCGAAGAAATGTTCTAAATAGGCACGGAATTTCCAGCCGTTCAGGTAATAGGCAAGCGCAAAATTCCAGCTTCCCAAATGGTTTCCTTCTACATTCACTTGGTCTCCCCACGGCGTATCGCTTCCTCCGCTCATTGGGACGAAAGCCTTGAAGAAGCTTTTCAGTCCGTCGGGCATATCTATTTTCACGGTGCTTGTCCCGTCGGCGTTCTTTATGAGTTGGTCACCTGCAAATTGGGCGGCCATCAGGATTCCTATTTCAAATTCCAACGGAAGCTTTTCGCGATTCCCGATGCGCAGCATCAGCGATTTGCTGTGATACAAGACGTGGCGCGCCCACTTGTTTCCAGAAGACACGAAGTCTTCTTGCCAGTTCCAGTCGGTAAATGCTCCGTAGGCGACGTGTCCTTTTGCCGCCAGCCATTTACCGGTTCCGGGAATGGTTACATAATCAGGGATTTCGGCACGTACCTGCGGTACAGGACGTGCGTTCGGCCCTTCTACCATCATCCCGCTGCTTAGCTTTTCGTTTTTGGTAAGCGGGAATCCCGGTCGTTCTTTGCTGCCTATGCTGAGCCGGAGAAACCGCCATGAAATATCGGCGTATGCCTGCTGTACAGTAAAAGCGGATACTTGGTCGGCGGTACCTGCCAAATCTATTCCTGCTTGGATATGCCAGTGATGCTTCAGCGCTTTATCATAAAGGAGTCCTGCCCGCACATAGCCACTGTTCGGCTTCTGGCTCGACAATCCATATCGGTTAGCGGTAAACCACAGTGGGGCATAGGTGCCGTTTGAAATGTTTCCGCTTGCTTCGATGTGGTAGGTAAGGGTTGTGTCTGCTGCCTGCTGGGCAAAGGCTGGGACAGAGAAAAAAGCTGCCATCAGCCCTGCCAATATTGTCTTTCGGTTCATATAGATACTATTGAATAGTGAAAAATACCGTGCAAAGGTACTAATTATTTTTTATATTGCTATGGCTTAGCGGATATTCCTTCGGTTCAATGCTTGTTGGTAGCGGCGCGCGTTGGAAAGGTGCTGGCTCAGCGTGCGTGCAAAGTTGTGTGTACCCGAAAAGTCTTCTTTGGCGCACATATAGAGGTAATCGTGGTGCGTATAGTTTAATACGCTTTCCAGTCCCTGGATGCTGGGGATGCGGATAGGGCCCGGAGGGAGTCCTTTATATATATAGGTATTATAAGGGCTGTCGGTTGTCAGGTGTTTGTTGAGAATGCGGCGCAGCCCGAAGTCCTGCAGGCTGAATTTGACGGTGGGGTCCGCTTGCAGCGGCATATCTCGGTGCAGGCGGTTGATGTATAACCCTGCCACAACGGGTTTTTCTGCGTTGTTGGCAGTTTCTTCATCCACAATGGATGCCAATGTGCTGACTTCTGTAGGGGTAAGTCCGATGGCTTTGGCTTGATTCATGCGTTTTTCATTCCAAAACCGTTTATGTTCTTTTTGCATGCGTGTAACGAAGCCGTTGGCATCCATGTTCCAATATACTTCGTATGTGTTGGGGATAAATAAGGCAGGAAGTGTATAGGCATTATAACCTAACGTGGCACAATACGTACTGTCGTTCAATAGCCGGGCTATATCGGCTGAATCTGCCATAATTTGCCGGGATACGGTCTTGCATAGTTTTCCGATAGTCCGCACACTGGGAACGGTAAGTTTCACCGGTGTCTGGCTTCCTCTTTGCAACGTGCGGAAGATGTTCCAGGTTTGTGTTTCTGGATTAAATCGGTAGGCACCTGTATGAATGTGCTTGTCGTAGTCCGTATAGGTAGCCAGCAAGCGGAATCCGGTCAGGCTTGAAGCATGTAGGCGGGTTTGTAGCTTATGGTATACCGAATCGATGTTGTCGTCGTTGTCTATATATATAAAGGTGGGTTTGTCTATCTTCAGCGGACGGTTGAACAGGCTGGCGTATCCGGCAATGACACCGGCAACCGCAACTACAATCAGGAAGCTGGCAAGGATGGTCAGGTTTCTCTTTTTCATTTTTGTCTTTTTACAAGTTCCGGGCGCAAAGATAATATAAAAAAGTGAGATACTGGGCAAATCACGGGTTTACCTTTCTTCCATCGACATGGAAGGCGTGGCGAAAGCCAACCGGAAAATAATCGGCAAAATTATGCATGAATGAAAACCGGAAATGTTCGACAAATTTCGCAGTTGCATAATATGAAGCGACAAGTACACCGCAAAGGTAATAAAAAGATTTAATACAGAGACATTTATCGCCGGAAAAATTTTAAAGATTCAGAATTTTAGCCGAACAACGACTGTATTTGTTTGACTAAAATTGGAGCTTGTACAAAACAGGGTGTTGATAATCAATTAATTGCAAGACTTCCGCCGTTTCATATTATACAGCTATGCGAAAACGGCGGGTTTAAAAATATTTAATTAGTTGAAAATAAAACACTTGTGATATGGAAGCAAACATGTTAAAGCGCATTGCGCTTTGTTCTTCTCGTCACATAACAACGGAGGATTATTGCTGCTGAGGTTCGTCCAGAATACCGCCGTTATACCTGAAAAAAGGTGCTCCGGAACTATCATGCGATTGTCATGAGAGGAACGTGAAGAACGCGCTTTTCAGTTGGCAATGGACATTGGTTTTAACTTCTTAACTCCTCTAACTCCTTTATATATGTTGCCCGACAAACTTAACCATGTGGATTACCATTGGTACGTAGTGCGCACCAAGCGTCATCAGGAGAGCAAGCTGGTGGAACTTTTGGAAAAGCAAAAGGCACAGGCCAAAAATATCCTTGAAATCTACGCGCCGACCCACACCACGGTGAATGTGTCTCAGGACAACGATGATAAGCGGAAGCCGCTGTTTGCGGGCATCGTGTTCGTGCTCGCCACGCAGCATGCGCTGATGAGTTTCATGAAGGAGCATTCCCAGGACGCCGGTATGCAGTACGAGCGTAAAAAGGAAAAAGGCGAAAGGACGCGGATGTGCGTCATCCCCGAATCGCAGATGCGCGCATTCCGTGACTACAACGAGAACTACGCCGATAAGGTGATTGTGCTGGAGCGGCCTTACTCGGATTATGCTTTCAACACGAAAACGGGCGAACCGAACGAGATTGTACGTGTCATCGATGGCCCGCTGGCAGGATGTGAGGGCTACATCTGCCGTTTCCGGCATGAAAAACGGCTGGTGTTTCAGGTACAGGGATTTGAACCGGGCAGTTGGCTTACGGTTTCCTGTCCCAAGGCATGGGACTTGCATGTGGTCCGCCTGCACAACATGGAGGGTGACAGGCTCTCCGTCGGGACGGAGAAAGGACGTGCCGTGGATTTGCTCGTAGGCTTCCTGCAGGCCTGCGGGTATGGTGATCGAACGCTTCCGATGCTTTACGGCATTATCGACCGTCTTGCCGCCAAGCCGTCGCTTGTCTCGCTCTGCAAGGACCTCCACGCGCAAGGCGATGTCGCTTTAAGCCGGCGTTTGGCTCAGATGACCGGCAAGGAGGCGGAACTCGTCATCAACCTCGTGCGTTACGAGCGCGACAATCCGGGCTACGTGAAGGCCAACTGGAGCAAGTTGACGTTGCGCCCGTTCCTCACCCCGACTTCCGGTGTGGCAATGGATGGAGGCAAGACAGAAGTGGAACTCAGTCACAAGAATTTTACGGAAATTGTCCGCAAGGTGGACATTACAGAGGAAGCCTACCAGCCCAGCAGGCAAAAGGACGAAACGATTACTACTACGTATTATGCCCATATAGCTTTTCTTCCCAGTTCCTCTCCAACTCTCCCCGTGGGGAAAGCCGGAAAAGGAATGGAAGGGCTGGAGGAACCGGGGCAGGACATTATCTTCTTCGCCAACTGGGATGGTTTCCTCCAGGCATACTTCCTGACGGCAGGCAAAGCCAATGAGAAGCTGGTCGCAGGAACGGTGGAGACCGTCCGTGACGGGACGGCAAATACGGAAAAGCTCATCGAGTCTTTCCGCAACTATGCCCCCACATTATATAAGGTGTTGACGGATGCAGGTTCAGCCGTAAAGGCTGTACGGGATTTTAAGGTCGGCGGAGATACGTTGGATGTCCTGGCCATCAAGGCTTCAGCACAGGAAAAAGACGCGGCAAAAGACAAACTGATACAGACTTGCGTCCGCATCTGCAAGGAGCTGAACACCACCAACCACCTTGCCGTATGGCGCAGGTACCTGCGGACGGTGTGGCTGCACCAGTAAAAAAAAGAAGAATTTACCGTTCATCCAGAACCGGTAACAGACAGGCAAAACAGAGTAAAAAGTGGATAACGACAAACAGAAGAATATACAGACGGCAGCCGTTACCCTTTCCCCACGGGGAAGGGGCGGAGAGGGGCTGGAAGGTTTCGGCTTCATTGCCTACGCCAACTCCCGTGTTGAGAAACTGCGGGATGAGGGACGGTATGACGCGGCGAACAAACTGAAAATGTATCTCAGGAAATTCATCGCCTATCTGGGCAAGAACGAAATCCCTTTCAAGGACTTCGACGCCCTGCTGATACGCAACTACCACACCTGGCTGAAGAACCAGGAACTGGGACGCAATACCATTTCCCTCTACATAAGGAATTTGAAGCGGGTCTACAAACTTGCTGTCAATGACGGCCTTGCTGCCGACGGCAACCCTTTTGAAGGCATGGACGTGAGCTACCGCGTCAAGAAAGAGCGGAACGGGCTGACACTCGAAGAAGTGAAACGCCTGCGCGACTTGGACCTGAGCGGCGAATCACATCAGGTTGTATTTGCCCGCGACATCTTCCTCTTCACGGTCTATACCAAGGGCATGAGGAGCGATGACATTTTCCGCCTGACAAGGAAGGACATCAGGGACGGACAGCTCACATACCGCCAGCACCTCACCGGTAAGGAGATTTCCATACCCTGGGAACCGGTGCTGAAAGAGATAGCAGACCGCTACGGGCGGAAAGGCACGACCCTCCTTTTCCCTGTCATCACGGCAAAATCCCCGCGCGAGCAATGGAGACAGTATGACGGCCTCTTGCACCGCATCAATTATAACCTGAAGAAGTTGGGCGAGATGATGGAGCTCGGTTACCCGTTGAACCTTACGGTTGCCCGCCATTCATGGGAGAGCATGACAAAGAGCGTAAGCATAAGCGACCTTCTTTGAAGTTGACGGGGAGACAAGGAAACGAGTTGGCAAAGTATCATTTTCAAAACAGTTTCTAAGTCTACGGTGGTCGCGCCGGACTTCTCCGCTTTCAGCGTAGCCTTTTGGACGGCACGGCTTGCCACCGGATTGAAAGTGGCACGTGCAAGCAGGTTTCCGAAATCCTCGCCCGGAGTGAAGATGATGCGGAGGCCCGTGATATTGTTTGCGGTAAACGCCCCGCAGTTTTCCGCGCCTTCACTGGTCAGCGACAGCCAAAAGTCGCCGAGGTCATCCAGCATGATTTTCTTGCCCTCAAGCAATTGTTCCACCAGGCAGCTGCACATGTCAGACAGCACGCCTTTCACTTGCCCGCGCTTGTGGCCGCCGTGTTCGGCGATGTGCGCCACGAACTGGCGGAAGTTCATCACTTCCTTTACCTGCGCCTTGGCATAAGCCTTGGCGGGCTGGCTGTCATCCATTTGGTTGGGAAGCATGTAAACACTGTAGTTGATCATACATTTGCCCATCGTCGGTATGGGACTTGGCATTTACACAGGCGTTGCCCTGTGCCCGACAGATGTTAAACAATAAAGGTTATAATAGAAGTAGTGATAATCGGTGTGTCAGCGTTTCAAAGAGCTTCAGGAAACCTTTTCCTTTCGTTTCCTGAGGCAAAGGTACTATCATCCGAAACTGAAACCAAGGAAGAACCCCTGCTGATAATTTCTTCTTTCTTTCGTGCTGATAAACAATGAAATATACAAGTAAAAAGAAAGCATTATGGATGTCAAGATAGAAGGGAATCCAGGGTCAGGGAACTCTTACTACGAGTACCATATTAATAAGGTAGAAACCTTTGCGCCCAACGCCACCACCGTCATCAACAACTATTACGGCGACCGGAAGCCCGCACTGGCAACCTTAAGCAAAGCGGAAGAGAATGCAGTCCTTATCCAACGCCAACGTGATATCTTGGATTATGTGGGCAGTCTCAAGCCCTTTGTCGCTATCGAGTGGAAGAACTGTTACGAAAGCACGTGGCGTTCGATACTCGCCCTGCCTGAAGTGGCAGCCGCCGTTTACGAGCCGGGCAAGCAGAAGGACACCACCTTCAACCGCAACCTCGTGGCAAACATTCTCTATCTGATGACCGAACACGGCATCATCACCGAGCGGAACGCCACCGCGCTCACCCTTGCCCTCGAAAACGACAAGGAGCATTCCGTGCGTGCCCAGTTGCGTTCCAAGCCCGGCGACAGGGAGCTTACGGAAGCCGTGAACAAGCTGTTGAGGGGGCAAAGAACCGTTTTCTGATGAAGATACCTTCATCTGCCATCGAAGGTACCTTCGTCGCCCGACGAAGGTATCTTCGTAAAAACAGGAGGCAAAATGGCTGGTTTCACAGTAAAAAACGGCAGAACATGAGCCGCTTTTTCTTTGCCGGATGAAGATTAATCATTAACTTTGTAGGCAAGAGCCAATAAACTAAAACTGACAGATTCATGATGAGGTACCCCATAGGAATACAGAGTTTCGAGAAATTGCGAACGAACGGTTATGTGTATGTTGACAAGACAGCCCTTGTGTACCGAATGACCCGCGACATGAGCTGTTACTTCCTCAGCCGTCCGCGCCGGTTCGGCAAGTCCCTACTTGTCTCCACCTTAGAGGCATACTTCTTGGGGCGGAAAGAACTGTTCAAGGGACTGGCTATCGAGCAGTTGGAAACGGAGTGGGTGAAATACCCAGTGCTTCACTTGGACTTGAATACCGGCAAGTATGACAAGGAGGCGGATTTGGATGATTTCCTGAACGACTCGCTTGCCCAATGGGAACAGGTTTACGGGTCAAGTCCCACAGAGGTGAATGCCGAACTGCGTTTCAAGGGCGTTATTCGCCGTGCATCCGAACAGACTGGCAAGCAGGTGGTGGTGTTGGTAGACGAATACGACAAGCCGCTGCTTAACTCCATTGGCAATGAGACGTTGCACGATGCCTTCCGGAACACGCTGAAAGCTTTCTTCTCCGTGTTCAAGTCAACCGACGACTATATTATATCCGGTTCCATCAGGAACTGAAACGCTACTGCTTTCAAAATGAAACAAGAATCACAAAAAGAGATGCGCAAGAAGATGTTCGGCCAAATGGAAGCCGATTTGCAGAAAAGCTGCAAGCCGGAAGACCGAATGTTTGCGCTGCACCCCGATGAAGAGCATATCGTCGTATCTCACGCCTTGTTCCTGATGATGAGCAAGCCGTTGGCGAGCAAATTGCCAAGTCTGAAAGGTTTTTACTTGTTGCGCAAGTTGGAGGAAGAGATGCTGACGGCCTACCTGACCGAGTCTGACGAGTTCACAGAACTCTTACGCTATTGCAACCTGCTGTACGAAGTCTTCCCTTATGAATTGGCAGCAGCGGCACGCGATGCAGCCATAGCCTCTAAAGTCCGGAAGTTGCAGGGTATTGCAAGGATAGCCGTGGGATATGGCGGAGACATGGACGCTACCATGGTGGACGACATCCTCGATGCCATGGATTTTGACCGTTATAACAAGGTATGTTGCCCACTCATAGATCGGATGATGCCACGGCTGAACAAGATGGCGGAACGGGAGATGATGTATTAGCGTGAAGCGTTTTTCGCGGC
>CASFRN010000134.1 GCA_949296855.1 uncultured Bacteroides sp.
AACCGCCTTCTTGAAAGTTGGCGACGTGAAGATTGAACTATTGGAACCGACTTCTCCGGAAAGCACTATCGCCAAATTTATCGAAAAGAATAACGGAAACGGCGGTATGCACCATTTGGCTTTCGCTATCGAAGACGGCGTAGCCAACGCATTGGCTTCAGCCGAAGCAGCTGGAATCCGTCTGATAGACAAAGCCCCCCGCAAAGGTGCCGAGGGACTGAACATTGCATTCTTACACCCGAAATCAACTTTAGGTGTACTGACTGAACTTTGCGAGAAACCCGAATAAAGAAGTAATGAGCTACCAGCTACAAGCGACAGACCGTTTTTATACTGAGTGGATGCTTGTAGCCGGTAGTTTGTAACTAAACCAAATCATACATTACTAAAATTCTAATAACGATGAGCAATCAATTAGAGAAAATCAAAGAGCTTATCGACCGTCGCGCTGTAGCGCGTCAGGGCGGTGGTGAAAAGGCTATTGCCAAGCAACACGAAAAAGGTAAATATACAGCCCGTGAGCGTATAGCCATGTTGCTGGACGAAGGCAGTTTTGAGGAAATGGACATGTTCGTAGAGCATCGTTGCACCAATTTCGGCATGGAGAAGAAACATTATCCGGGTGATGGCGTAGTGACCGGATGCGGCACCATCGAAGGACGTCTGGTGTACATCTTCGCACAAGACTTCACGGTATCGGCCGGATCCCTGTCTGAAACCATGTCATTGAAAATCTGCCACATCATGGACAAAGCCATGAAGATGGGCGCACCCGTCATCGGTCTGAACGACTCGGGCGGCGCGCGCATCCAGGAAGGTATCAACGCCTTGGCCGGATATGCTGAAATCTTCCAGCGCAACATCCTGGCTTCGGGCGTTATCCCGCAAATCTCCGGAATCTTCGGTCCTTGCGCCGGCGGTGCCGTTTACTCTCCTGCCCTGACAGACTTCACGCTGATGATGGAAGGCACGTCGTACATGTTCCTGACAGGACCGAAGGTCGTTAAGACCGTGACCGGCGAAGACGTATCGCAGGAAAACTTGGGTGGCGCCAGCGTACACTCCACCAAATCGGGCGTAACACACTTCACGGCAGCTACGGAAGAAGAAGCACTTGCCCTCATCCGCAAATTGTTGAGCTACATTCCTCAGAACAACCTAGAAGAGCCGCCTTATATTGACTGCACAGACCCCATCGACCGTCTGGAGGATTCATTGAACGAAATCATCCCCGACAGCCCCAACAAGCCATACGACATGTATGATGTCATCGGTGCCATCGTGGACAACGGCGAATTTCTGGAAATCCAGAAAGACTATGCCAAGAATATCATCATCGGTTTCGCCCGCTTCAACGGCCAGTCGGTGGGCATCGTGGCCAACCAGCCGAAGTTCCTTGCCGGCGTACTGGACAGCAACGCTTCCCGCAAGGGCGCACGCTTCGTCCGCTTCTGCGACGCCTTCAACATCCCTATCGTATCATTGGTAGACGTCCCGGGCTTCCTGCCGGGCACGGGCCAGGAATACAACGGCGTCATCCTGCACGGTGCCAAGCTGCTTTACGCTTATGGCGAGGCTACAGTGCCCAAGGTTACCGTAACATTGCGCAAGTCTTACGGCGGTTCACACATCGTGATGAGCTGCAAGCAGCTGCGCGGTGACATGAACTATGCTTGGCCTACGGCCGAAATCGCCGTGATGGGCGGTGCGGGCGCCGTAGAGGTACTATACGCCAAGGAAGCCAAAGAGCATGAAAATCCGGCCGAATTCCTGGCAGAGAAGGAAGCCGAATACACCAAGCTGT
>CASFRN010000135.1 GCA_949296855.1 uncultured Bacteroides sp.
GTGTGTGCTTTGGGCGATTTTTTGGTCCTTTCCGCTTCTGTTCTTCGTCAGATAGCCCGCTATCTTCCTCATCACAGAAGTGGAAATGCCTCAAAAACTCATCCCAAATCATCGCACGATAAATTCAAAACAGTTTCTAAGTTGTTTCCGATGGACCCCTTATTCTTCATTTTTCATTCCCCGCGGTATTCCTGCAAAGTCAATTCGCCTTTCAAGGCTCCTAAAGCGTTCATGGCCAAAGCGCCCATCTCGTCTTCTCCAGGAATCACCACGATGCGTGCCAATCCTTCTATCCATTCGCGCAATAACGACAGGACATATGTGTTGTTGGCTATGCCTCCTGTCAAGATAATGGCATCGGTGTGCCCGTGTAACGCTACGTGCATGGCACCTATTTGCTTGGCGACGGTATAAATCATGGCTTCCAATACCAGCTTGTGCTTTTCGTTTCCTGCATGTATCCAGCGGACGATGGTTTGCACATCGGTCGTACCTAAATGAGCCACCAGCCCCCCTTTGCCGTTCAATAGCTTCTGGATTTCTTTTTGTGTATATTTCCCGCTGAAGCATAAGTCGGCTAACTGGCGGGCGGGAACAGTCCCGGCACGTTCGGGGCTGAACGGACCTTCTCCATCCAAGGCGTTGTTTACATCGACCACTTTTCCATGGTGGTGTGCGCTGACCGAGATGCCTCCGCCTAAATGAGCCACTACTAAATCGAGTTTTTCGTATCTCCGTTTGATGGAAGCTGCATAACGGCGTGAAACGGCACGGCTATTCAGTGCATGGAAAACAGATTGGCGAGGTATTTCGGGAATCCCTGAGAGGCGGGCTATGTCGCGCAGTTCGTCGGTTACTACAGGGTCGGCTATAAACGAAGGGCATCCTATCTGCCGGGCAAATTCGTCTGCCAGCCATGCGGCAAGGTTGGAGGCATGTTCTACAGGCGAATGCCACAAGTCGTGCTTGATTTTTTCGGTGATGCGGTACACTCCTCCCTGTGTAGGTTTCAACAACCCTCCACGACCGATGATGGCATCGAAAGCCATCGGTATGCCTGCACGCCGCAAGGCTTCAAGCATGCAGCTACGCCGGTAGTCGTATTGTTCGTTGATATGATGAAACTTCGCCAACTCACGGGAAGAATGGAAGACGCTTTCGCGCCATACGGGAGTTAAATCTTCGTAAACCGCCAGCTTGGTTGAAGTGGATCCAGGATTGATGACTAATATTTTCATGCGGTTTCTTGTTTTAAGCTTCCTGCCAGACACGCCAGTGCCAAACTGTAGAACTTTGAGTTGCCCGAATCGCTGCGCGAAGGCACTACCACCGGCACGATGGTGCCGGTCAGCATCCCCGCCATATTGGCGTCGCCGAACAAGGAAAGGGTTTTATAAAATGTATTGCCTGCTTCGATGTTGGGGAATACCAAGACATCGGCATTGCCTATCACGGGCGAAGACAATCCTTTTATTTCACCGCTGTGCTTATCGCAAGCCGTTTTGGCGTCCATCGGGCCGTCGATAAAGACTTTGCCGAACCGTCCTTGTGCAGCTTCTTCTTTCAATTGTACGTAGCTTAATGTATGCGGAAACTTTTCGTTTATCTTTTCGGTGCAATGTATCAAAGCGACACGAGGCTGCTCGTTGCCCAATTCCCTGCATAAAGCAATGTCGTAAGTTATCATCGAGCGGAACTGTTCGAGTGTCGGACGCGGGATTACCGCCGCGTCTGAAAACAGCAACAGCTTATGGTAAAGCGGCACTTGCGCCACCGCTACATGGCTTAACACACCTTTTGGAGGGAGCAGCCCTCTGTCTTTCTTCAACACGGCCCGTAGGAGGTTATCTGTGTTAATCAGCCCCTTCATTAAAATATCCGCTTCGCCGGTACGTACCAATTCTACCGCTAGAGCCGCCGCTTCGTCTGGTGTAGCCGCTTCGTATACCCGGACAAAGTCGGGTGATGCGTTCCGTAATTGATATGCCATTTCTTTATGTCCCGAATCGGCCACTAGCAAATATTCGGCTATCTCTTCGCGCAAGCTGCGGATGATGACATATTCTGTATGCGGGTCGTTAGGGCAGACTACCGCTACACGCCGCCGGATGTTCGACGAACGCAAGCGGTTTACTAATTGGGAAAGTGTTCGAAGCTGTTCCATACCATCAGATTTTCAGCAAAGATGGGAAATAAATCTGAATTTATCTCTATCTTTGCCTTGTTTCCTTTAAACATTTAACTTATGAAAACGTTTCAAACATTTGACATCGAGTCGGCGTATGATACACTTCATAGCCGGTTCCCCAACCATAAAGACTCGCCGGTAATCGGCATTACCGGAAACTTCAACGAAGGAAATTTATGCCTCGCTTCGGGATATTACACTTCCGTTCTGAAAGCAGGCGGTGTCCCCTTTGTTATTCCTCCATTTGAAAATGATGACATTCTGATAAACCTTCTTGACCGCATAGACGGACTTCTCTTATCGGGAGGAGGCGATATTAATCCATTGCTCTTGAAAGAAGAGCCGATAAAAGAATTACACGGCATTAACCCTTTCCGCGACCGTCAGGAGTTGTTGTTGGCACGATTGGCCGCCAACCGGCAAATTCCTATTCTCGGCATTTGCCGGGGCATACAGGTCATGAACGCGGCGTTGGGGGGGACTTTGTATCAGGACATCTATTCGCAGGCAGAGGCCAAACTCCTTAAACATAGCCAGGATATGGACTGTGCGTTTGCCTCGCATACCGTCCGTATAGAAACGGATAGCGTGTTGGCGAAGGTAATGGGGCGGACTGTATTGCCTGTTAATTCGTTTCATCACCAGGCGGTAAAAGACCCGGCACCGGGATTCCGTATATCAGCACGTGCGGCAGACGGGGTGGCCGAAGCCATTGAAAGCACTGAATATAAACCGATGCTTGGCGTGCAATGGCATCCTGAATGTTTCATCATGAACGGCGATGAATATATGATGCCTATTTTCGATTGGTTCTTGAAAGAAGCTGCTTCTTTCCGGGCGGCAAAAGAGCTTCATCGTAACATACTGACTTTGGATTCGCACTGCGATACACCGATGTTTTTCGAGCAAAACATCAACTTCGCCACACGCGACCCGAAAATAAAGGTCGACTTGCATAAAATGACCGAAGGGCGGCAAGACGCTACGGTCATGGTGGCTTATCTTCCGCAAAGAGAACGTACGGATGAGGCTTTGCTTGCCGCTACCGCCAAAGCAGACCAGCTGTTGAATGAGATAGAGCGGATGGTGGCTATGAATTGTACAGCCGTAGACATAGCCTACAAGCCCGCTGATTTGTATCGTCTGAAGCAAGCGGGAAAGAAGGCCATCATGCTGGGCATTGAGAACGGTTATGCTATTGGCAAGGACTTGAGTAATGTAGAACGTTTCCGTCGGCGGGGGGTGGTATACATGACCCTTTGCCATAACGGGAACAATGACATCTGTGGCTCGGCGCGTTATAACGAAGAAGGGTTGGGGGTCAGCACTTTCGGGGAACAGGTCATTCGTGAGATGAATCGCACAGGGATGCTGGTTGACTTGTCGCACGCTGGCGAACGCAGCTTCTACGATGCGTTGGACATCAGCCTTCAGCCCGTTGTCTGCTCGCATTCATCCTGCCGTGCATTGTGTGACCATCCCCGCAATTTGACCGATGGACAGCTGAAAGCCATCGCCCGTAAAGGAGGGGTTGTGCAGCTTTGCCTGTATAACGGATTCCTGCGTACAGACCGTCCTGCCGATATTTGCGACGCAATCGACCACTTGCATCACATCGTGAACCTTATCGGAGTCGACCATGTAGGCATCGGTACAGACTTCGACGGCGACGGAGGCATCATCGGGTGTAATGACTCGTCCGAGTTGATTAACTTTACCCGACAGTTGATGTACGAACGTTATAGCGAAGAAGATATCCGGTTGATATGGGGAGGTAATTTCTTGCGTGTAATGGAACAGGTGCAAGAACCGTCGCGTAAGGAAATGGGTTTTTGATCTTTTTCTGCATTATACAAACCGATGGTCTTGCGTTTATAGGTAGAAAAAACATATCTTTTTATTATGAGTTACATTAAATGTTATTATCTGCCTATTCTCCTGAGTCTGTTGGTTTGTTCTTGTGGAGAATATAAACTTGAAGAAGAAGCGGATGAAGCCGTAGAGGAACATCCGCATAGCGTTCAGGTTGTCACTCGAAGCGACAACAATGCTCCTATCCATTATCCGCTTACTGTTTATCTGTTTAACGAGCAAGGGAAATGTGTAGGGCAAGAAATCATTGCCGACGAATCGGTGGCTTACAGCCGAAAGCTTTCGGAAGGGAAATATACCATTGTCTTGTTGTCGGGGGTTGCGGAAGATGAGTATTTCATGCCGCTTGACATTTCCCCCGATAGTTACATCACGCTCAAGGAATCCAATTTTGCGAAAGCCCCTATTCAGATAGCGCAGGCTCAAGTGAATCTGACAAAGTCTACTACCGTGCAAATGACCTTGTCGTATGCCGTAGCTTCGGTTGGTTTTGTCATTAACGAGGTGCCAGCCGATGCCACTCAGGTAAGTATTGATATATCTCCCGTGAGTTCGGGCATAGCCTTCGACGGGAATTATAAAGAAGACAAACAGTCGTGCACGGTGCCTTGCGTGAAAGAAGACGGGCAATGGATAAGCGAAACCGTCTATATTTTCCCTCATGAGAGCAATTCTACCCATTTGTCGGTGCTGGTAGAATTGCCCGAAGGCAATAAAACTTATGGCTATACTTACCAAGCTGCTTTGCAAGCTGGTTATCCTTATCAGTTTACGGGTAATTTTGAAGACGGCATAACGCTGAACGGAGAATTCCAAGCCGAAGGATGGCATCCGGTTGTGGATGTAGAGTTCGGTTTCAATGAGGTGGTTCCGGACGATCCGGATGACGGCGGGACTGGTGAAGGGGAAGGGCCAGGCCAGGAAGAAGGGTCTGACGCTTATTTCGTTTCGGAGTTGCCCGAAGCGGAAAGCATTTGGGAGGGCTTTTATGTTTGGACAACAGAAAGCGTGTCGGCAACCGAATGCGAAGCCATTATCATTTCGCCTGACCACTTGGAGTTATTGGCGAGCCAAGGGAGAGAAGAATTGGCGAATTATGAAATCAATGGCATTAAGGATTGGCGGGTATTTACAAAAGAAGAAGCGAAGGGCTTTATCGCGCAATATGCAGATTCGCTTAATGACTTAAACGACTTGCTCCAGGCAAACGGATTGGCCATATTCTGTTGTAATGAAGAAGGAGACCGTTACCTTTGTAATAATTGCTTGTCCAGTTTCGCTTTCTGGAGTTCCAGTATTTCGCCTGTTGGCTCTAAGCGGAGCTATTTCCTTCGTCCGGTGAAGACCGTACGGCTGAAAGTGCGGTAAATAGTAAGGCGGTTATTTGTAATGTGTCAGTGTGAAAACGCGGATTTCTGCAGATTATTGTTTTAGTCTGCGGAAATCCGCGTTTTTATATATTTCATTAATTTGTTTTGCCGCCATAGGCTCTGTTTGCAAATAAATTAAAGGAATATTTTGTAGTCCGCCAAATGTTTTATATCTTTGCAGGCGAGATGAAAAAGATGGTGGAGGGGCGGTAAGGCTCCTTTTTTTATTCACGATTAATATTGCATGATAGACAAACAAGTTGTGACCCGGATAGTCGAGGATTGGCTGGAAGGGAAAGATTATTTTCTGGTAGATGTCTCTGTAAGTCCGGATGACAAAATTGTGGTTGAAATCGACCATGCGGATGGCGTATGGATAGATGATTGTGTGGAGTTGAGCCGTTTCATCGAATCGAAGTTGAATCGGGAAGAGGAGGATTATGAATTGGAAGTAGGCTCGGCGGGTATCGGGCAACCTTTTAAGGTGTTGAAGCAATACCTGATTCATATCGGTAAAGAAGTGGAGGTAATGGATGCCTCCGGTAATAAATGGACCGGTATATTGGCGGGAGCCGATGAAGACTCCTTTACGGTGACAGTGAAGATGAAAGTGAAGCCGGAAGGGGCGAAGCGCCCCAAGTGGGTAGACCAGGATATGGCTTTTGCTTATGATGGAATTAAATACACCAAATACTTAATAAGCTTTAAATAAATTATGGCGAAAAAAGAACCAGCTGTCAGTCTGATTGACACGTTTTCGGAATTTAAAGAATTGAAGAATATTGACCGTACTACGATGGTGAGTGTGCTGGAAGAATCGTTCCGCAGCGTAATCGCCAAGATGTTCGGCACAGACGAAAATTATGATGTGATTGTAAACCCGGACAAAGGCGATTTCGAAATATGGCGCAACCGTGAAGTGGTGGCGGATGATGAGTTGACCAATCCGAACAGGCAGATTTCATTGACTGAGGCACGTCAGATAGACGCTTCGTATGAAGTAGGCGAGGAAGTAACCGATGAAGTGATTTTCGAGAAATTCGGACGGCGCGCGATTTTGAATCTTCGCCAGACTTTGGCTTCGAAAATCTTGGAACTGGAGAAAGATAGCCTCTATAATAAATATATAGATAAGGTAGGAACGGTAATCGCTGCAGAGGTTTATCAGATTTGGAAAAAGGAAATCTTGTTGTTGGATGACGAAGGCAATGAATTGTTGCTTCCGCGTACGGAACAGATTCCGAGTGACTTTTACCGTAAGGGCGAAACGGTACGTGCGGTTGTAGCCCGTGTGGAAAACAAGAATAATAATCCGAAGATTATCTTGAGCCGTACTTCGCCTATGTTCTTGCAACGTCTGTTTGAGCAGGAAGTGCCTGAGATTAATGACGGGCTGATTACCATCAAACGTATAGCGCGTATTCCGGGAGAACGGGCGAAGATTGCAGTGGAATCGTACGATGACCGTATTGATCCGGTAGGCGCTTGTGTGGGCGTGAAAGGCTCACGTATCCATGGTATTGTGCGCGAATTGCGGAATGAGAATATAGACGTAATCAATTATACATCGAATATACAATTGTTTATCCAGCGTGCGTTAAGCCCTGCTACGGTATCATCTATTGTGATGCACGAGGAAGAGAAGAAAGCCGAAGTGTATCTGAAGCCGGAAGAGGTGTCGCTTGCTATCGGAAAGGGAGGTATGAACATCAAGCTGGCAAGTATGCTGACCGAATATACGATAGATGTTTACCGTGAAGTAGACGGCAACATGACGGATGAGGATATCTACTTGGATGAGTTTAAGGATGAAATAGACGAATGGGTCATTAATGCTATTAAAGGCATAGGCATTGATACCGCTAAGGGCGTGTTGAATGCTCCGCGCGAAATGCTGATAGAGAAAGCCGATTTGGAAGAGAATACGGTAGACGATGTATTGAGAATATTGAAAGCTGAGTTTGAAGGAAACACATCAAACAATAATAGTGAAGCTAATGATTGATAGCGCGTAATGGCTATTATTGGTGATTATTAGGATATTGTTTTCTCGGCTCTATTAAAAAAACGAGTGATTTATGATGATAAGACTGAACAAAGTAACAAGAGATTTGAATGTAGGAATAGCTACGGTGGTCGATTTTTTGCAAAAGCAAGGATATGACATCGAAGCTAACCCGAACGCGAGGATAACTGACGAACAATATGCTGCACTTGTGAAAGAGTTTAGCAAAGATAAGGATTTGAAGATAGAGTCGGAGAAGATTTTCCAAGAACGTCAGAACAAAGAACGGAATAAGGCTTCTGTTTCAATTGAGGATCTGCATACTGATAACAAGTCTGTCATGATCGAGACAGTGGTTCCTGAAGAGAACCGTCCACGATTTAAGCCTATAGGGAAAATCGATTTGGACAGTCTGTATAACAAAAAAAAGAAGAATAAGCCGGCTGCGGAAGAACAGGCGGCGGAAAAGAACAAAGAAGTGAAAGTGACGACGGAAACTTCCGCACCAGAAACAGAACAACCGGCAGTTCCTGCTGTTGAGGTTGTCCCGCCTGTTGAAGAATCTCTTCCGAAAGAAGAGACTTCAGTAACTTTGCAGCCGCAGTCACAGATAATAATAGATGAAGTACCAACACAGCCCGAAAAAGCAAAAGCAGAGGACTTGAAACCGGAGCCGATGGAAGAAAAGAAAGAAACAATAGAAACACAGAAAGTGCAAGGTAGCACGGAAGATGGAATATTTAAGATTCGTCCTACCGAGTTTAAATCGAAAATTAATGTAGTAGGGCAAATCGATTTGGCTACATTGAACCAGTCAACCCGCCCGAAGAAGAAATCGAAAGAAGAGAAACGGAAAGAACGGGAGGAAAAGGATAAACAACGTCAAGAACAACGTCGGCAAATGAAGGATGCCATTATTAAGGAAATCCGGAAAACTGACGAAAAGACGGAAAAAGGGAATAATGCGGATAATAATGCTTCGAAAAAGAAACGTAATCGCATCAATAAGGAAAAAATAGACATCAATGCGACGGGGACGGTAGTGTCACGCAATGAAAATAAGCAGGCTAAGAACGCATCGCAAGGAAGCGGTAAGCATAACAAAGACCGCTTTAAGAAAGCGGTGGTGAAAACCGAAGTGAGCGATGAGGATGTGGCAAAACAAGTGAAAGAAACATTGGCGCGCCTAACTAGTAAGGGCAAGAGCAAGGCTGCCAAGTATCGGAAAGAAAAAAGAGAAAGCATACAGAACCGTCAACTGGAACAGGAAGAACTGGAACAGGAGGAAAGCAAGGTGCTGAAACTGACCGAGTTCGTTACCGCAAATGAACTGGCCAACATGATGAATGTGCCGGTCACTCAAGTTATATCCACATGTATGAGTGTGGGCATCATGGTATCTATCAATCAGCGTTTGGATGCGGAAACGATTAATTTGGTAGCCGAAGAATTCGGGTTCAGAACGGAATATGTCAGTGCGGAAGTGGCACAGGCGGTAGAGGAGGAAGTGGATGCCGAAGAAGATTTGCAGCCTCGTGCACCGATTGTAACGGTCATGGGTCACGTTGACCATGGCAAGACTTCGTTGCTCGACTATATCCGTAAGGCCAATGTGATTGCGGGTGAAGCGGGAGGTATTACACAGCATATCGGTGCTTATAACGTGAAGCTGGAAGACGGACGTCACATTACATTCCTTGATACTCCGGGACATGAAGCGTTTACTGCTATGCGTGCTCGTGGGGCAAAAGTAACCGATGTGGTAATTGTCATCGTTGCGGCAGATGATAATGTGATGCCGCAAACGAAAGAAGCCATTAATCATGCTATGGCGGCTGGAGTGCCCATCGTGTTTGCTATAAATAAGATTGACAAGCCGAACGCTAACCCTGATAAAATTAAGGAAGAGTTGGCTCAAATGAACTTCTTGATAGAGGAATGGGGCGGAAAGTATCAGTCGCAAGACATCTCTGCCAAGAAAGGTACGGGTGTGAAAGAACTGTTGGAAAAAGTGTTGCTGGAAGCCGAAATGCTCGATTTGAAGGCTAATCCGAACCGCAAGGCGACTGGTTCTATTATCGAGTCGTCTTTGGATAGAGGACGCGGTTATGTAGCTACGGTATTGGTATCGAACGGTACGCTTCATGTAGGCGATATCGTGTTGGCTGGAAAATATTACGGTAAGGTGAAGGCGATGTTTAATGAACGTAACCAGCGCCTGAAAGAGGCAGGGCCGTCGGAGCCGGTATTGATATTGGGCTTGAATGGCGCGCCGGCTGCAGGTGATACGTTCCATGTGTTTGAAACCGAACAAGAAGCGCGCGAAATAGCCAATAAGCGTGAACAGTTGCAGCGCGAACAAGGTTTGCGTACGCAGAAGATGTTGACGCTGGATGAAGTGGGACGCCGGTTGGCATTAGGTGATTTCCACGAATTGAACATCATTGTGAAGGGTGATGTGGATGGTTCGGTAGAAGCTTTGAGTGATTCGTTGATAAAACTTTCTACCCCGCAAATACAAGTGAATGTTATTCACAAAGGAGTAGGGCAGATATCAGAATCGGATGTGTCGTTGGCGGCAGCTTCGGATGCTATTATTGTAGGTTTCCAAGTGCGTCCTTCGAACAACGCCGCTAAGTTGGCAGAGCAAGAAGGAGTGGATATCCGTAAATATTCTATCATTTATGATGCCATTGAGGAAGTGAAGTCCGCTATGGAAGGTATGCTTGCTCCTACATTGAAAGAAGAAGTGACCGCTACTATCGAAGTGCTTGAAGTGTTTAATATAAGTAAAGTAGGTATGGTGGCCGGTGCAATGGTGAAGACCGGTAAGGTGAAACGTACTGACAAGGCTCGGTTGATACGCGATGGTATCGTTGTGTTTACTGGTTCTATCAATGCTTTGAAACGCTTCAAGGACGATGTGAAGGAGGTCGGTACGAACTTCGAGTGTGGTATCAGTCTTACGAATTGCAATGACTTGAAAGTGGGTGACGTGATAGAGACTTACGAAGAAGTGGAAGTGAAACAAACTTTATAAGCAGTTGATGGTTGATAGTTAATAATTAATAGTTGGTGTCGTACCCACTTCATTATTAACTATCAACTGTTCATTATTAATTGGATAAAGTGTCTCCGTTAGATTGGTTTATAGCAGGAATAATTGCTTTGGGAGTTGCCATAGGCTGCATGAAAGGAGCTATCCGGCAGTTGGCTTCCATTGTAGGTCTGCTTGCAGGTTTGCTCTTGGCACGAGCCTTGTTTGTAGCTGTGGGAGACAAGCTGGGTGAAGAATTGGGCACTTCTGTTACATTTGCCCGCATATTGGCATTTATTTTAATCGGTGTGTTGGTGCCGGTTGTTTTTCTTTTTCTTGCTTCTGTCTTGACCCGCATTGTAGACGGGTTACGGCTTGGATGGCTTAACCGTTTGTTAGGCGCAGGGTTAGGAGCAATCAAATACGTGTTATTATTGAGTATTGCCATCCATTGTCTGGAATTCATTGATTCTGAAGATAACTTAATCAGTTCAACCAATAAACAACAATCTTTGTTATATATTCCGGTAAAAGACAGTGCAGGCTATTTTTATCCAGTCATAAAAGACGTTACGAAACAATTAATCAATTGATATATGCAGTTAGAACCCAATAAATATGTAAAAGAACTTACTCAGGAAAAGTACAAGTACGGTTTTACGACGGATGTTCATACTGAAATCATCGAAAAAGGGCTGAACGAGGATGTCGTGCGGTTGATTTCGGAGAAAAAGGGAGAACCTGAATGGTTGCTGGACTTCCGCCTGAAAGCGTACCGGTATTGGCAGACATTGGAGATGCCGACATGGGCGCACTTGACGATTCCCGAGATTGATTACCAGGCTATTTCGTATTATGCTGACCCTACGAAGAAGAAGGACGGACCGAAGAGCCTGGATGAGGTAGACCCGGAATTGCTGAAGACCTTCAATAAGCTGGGTATTCCGTTGGAAGAACAGCTTGCGTTGAGCGGCATGGCAGTAGATGCGGTTATGGATTCTGTTTCAGTGAAAACCACATTTAAAGAGACTTTGATGGAAAAGGGCATTATTTTCTGTTCCATCAGCGAGGCGGTGCGCGAACATCCGGATTTGGTGAAGAAATATTTAGGTTCGGTAGTCGGTTATCGCGACAATTTCTTTGCCGCGCTCAATTCGGCAGTATTCAGCGATGGTTCGTTTGTCTATATACCGAAAGGTGTTCGTTGCCCCATGGAACTTTCTACGTATTTCCGTATCAATGCAGCAAATACAGGACAATTCGAGCGTACGCTAATTGTGGCGGATGACGACAGTTATGTATCTTACTTGGAAGGTTGTACGGCGCCGATGCGTGATGAAAACCAGCTTCATGCAGCGATTGTAGAAATTGTGGTCATGGATCGGGCTGAAGTGAAATATTCGACTGTACAGAACTGGTATCCGGGTGATGCGGAAGGCAAAGGAGGTGTCTATAACTTTGTGACTAAACGAGGAAACTGTAAGGGAAAAGACAGCAAATTGTCGTGGACGCAGGTAGAAACCGGTTCGGCAATTACATGGAAATATCCCAGTTGCATCTTGAGCGGTGACAACTCAACGGCAGAGTTTTATTCGGTAGCGGTAACGAATAATTTCCAGCAGGCAGATACGGGTACGAAGATGATTCATTTGGGCAAGAATACCCGTTCGACGATTGTAAGCAAAGGCATCAGTGCCGGACGAAGCCAGAATTCATACCGTGGATTGGTACGCGTATCGGAGAAGGCAGACAATGCCCGCAACTATAGCCAATGCGATTCTTTGCTGTTGGGAAGCCATTGCGGAGCGCATACTTTCCCTTATATGGATATTCATAACGAAACTGCAGTGGTGGAGCATGAGGCAACGACTTCGAAAATATCGGAAGACCAATTGTTTTATTGTAACCAGCGGGGCATTCCAACCGAAGATGCCGTAGGGCTGATTGTAAACGGATATGCGAAAGAGGTACTGAACAAGCTCCCGATGGAGTTTGCCGTAGAAGCACAGAAACTGCTTTCGGTATCGTTGGAAGGAAGCGTAGGGTAAATGAAGAATTAAGAATGAAGAATTATGTTAGAAATAAAAGATTTACATGCCTCTATTAACGGCAAAGAAATATTGAAAGGAATCAACCTGACGGTGAAGACAGGTGAAGTGCATGCGATTATGGGACCGAACGGTTCGGGAAAGAGTACGTTGAGCAATGTTTTGGTAGGGCATCCGGCATACGAAGTGACTAAAGGTTCGGTTATTTTCGATGGAAAAGACTTGTTGGCAATGAGTCCGGAGGACCGGAGCCATGAAGGGTTGTTCTTGTCATTCCAATATCCGGTAGAGATTCCGGGAGTAAGCATGGTGAATTTCATGCGTTCTGCAGTAAACGAACAACGTAAATACAAAGGACTTCCAGCACTGACTGCAAGCGAATTTTTGAAACTGATGCGTCAAAAGCGTGAAGTGGTGGAGTTAGACAGTAAGTTGGCGAACCGTTCGGTGAATGAAGGCTTTTCGGGCGGAGAGAAAAAGCGGAACGAAATATTCCAAATGGCGATGCTTGAACCGAAATTGAGCATTTTGGACGAAACCGATTCCGGACTGGATATTGATGCCTTGCGTATTGTAGCAGAGGGAGTGAATAAGTTGAAAACTCCGAATACCAGTTGCATTGTCATTACGCATTACCAGCGTTTGTTGGATTACATCAAGCCTGATATTGTACATGTATTATATAAAGGTAGAATCGTGAAGACGGCTGGTCCCGAGTTGGCACTTGAATTGGAAGAAAAAGGATACGATTGGATAAAGAAAGAATTGGGAGAATGAATGATATGAGAGCGGAACAACAATATATTGATCTCTTCAGTCGGTATGAAGCTCTTGTTTGTCGGGGTAGTGTGGACGTATTAAACGCACCTCGTGCGAAGGCTTTCTCCGATTTCGAACGTTTGGGCTTTCCCACACGCAAGCAGGAGAAGTATAAGTATACGGATGTGGGGACATATTTCGCTCCCGACTTCGGATTGAATTTGAATCGGTTGGAGTTTCCTGTTAATCCGTATGAGGTATTTAAGTGTGATGTGCCTAATATGAGCACTTCGCTTTATTTCGTGGTTAACGATTCGTTTGATAAGCACGACCATCCTTCGGCACAACTGCCTGAAGGTGTCTTGTTCGGAAGCCTGAAGGAATTGGCTGGACAGTATCCCGATTTGGTAAAGAAATATTATGGCAAGTTGGCTGATACATCGGCAGATGGGTTGACGGCATTCAATACGATGTTTGCCCAAGACGGTGTATTGATGTATGTTCCGAAAGGGGTGGTGATAGAGCGTCCTATTCAATTGGTGAATATCTTGCGTGCGGATGTTGACACGATGGCAAACCGCCGTTTGTTGATTATCGTAGAAGAGGGGGCACAGGTGAAGTTATTGGTATGCGACCATGCGATGGACAATGTGAATTTCCTTTCCACTCAAGTGACGGAAGTATTTGTGGGCGAACGTGCCGTGTTCGATTTGTATGAATTGGAAGAAACTCATAATAGTACAGTCCGTTTTAATCAGTTGTTTGTCGACCAGCAGGCGGGAAGCAACGTTTTGTTGAATGGAATTACGTTGCATAATGGCACAACCCGTAATACCACTGAAGTGACTTTGTCGGGACGTGGAGCGGAAGTAAGTCTTTGTGGTATGGCAATCGCTGACAAGAACGAACAGGTAGACAATCATACCTTTATCGATCACAAGGTATCGGATTGTACCAGCAACGAGCTGTTCAAGTATGTGCTTGATGACCGTGCGGTCGGAGCCTTTGCCGGAAAAGTCTTGGTGCGTCCGGATGCCCAGCATACTTCTTCGCAGCAGACCAACCGGAATATTTGCGCTACGCGGGAAGCAAGGATGTATACCCAGCCGCAATTGGAGATCTATGCCGATGATGTGAAATGTTCGCATGGGGCGACGGTCGGTCAATTGGACGAAAATGCTTTGTTTTATATGCAGCAGCGGGGTATTCCCTTGAAAGAGGCACGTCTGTTGCTGATGTTTGCTTTTGTCAACGAGGTGATAGACCATATCCGGATGGATGCTCTGAAAGACCGTTTGCATCGGTTGGTTGAAAAACGTTTCCGTGGCGAACTGAATAAATGCCAAGGATGTGCGATATGTAAATGATTATGCAATTTTAGATTATTGCTTGTCTCTATTATGGATTCTATAACAGATTGTTAATTTGTGGATGGTTGTTATTCGTTTTACAGTAATGTCTTTTGTTGTTAAATTCTATAAATGAAAATGTAATTATTCAGTGAATATTTGAATCTTAAATGATTGATAATTAGCTTTAGTTGAAGAGTCGCAATAACAAAAAACGAATCAAAATTGACTGATTATAGTTATTCTCGAACAAATTTTGCAGGATTTAACTCGCTGAATATCAGGTTTATTTTTTTTGTTGGATCGTTACATGGATAATAGATTTTTATTCAACTATGTTAATGTGATAGTTATGAATTATGAAATGCAAAGTCACAAAGTTGGTTAAAATAGAACGTAAGAATTTACTTCCTTGTTTTATGCTTAAAGCTATAGGTATAAGAGATGAATTAGATATGTTGATTGATGAAGTGTGGAATAATTTTCCTTTTCAAACTAAATTTGAAAAAATGCTATTCCCTCCAACTATAGCTCAAGTTAGAGATTTAGAAGAAGGAATCAAAACAGATGAGGTAGGAAATGTTATAGGTGATGGTATATTTATTAGATTGATGTCTTATAGATGGGTTACTCCTTCCCTTTATTATAAAGCAAACCCCAAATCTGTTACAGGTGTAGATGAGACTGTAGAAAAAACAAAATATGGAATCAAGGAAGAAAACGGTGAAAGATTGCTTGTGTGGAAGATTAGATATATACCTAAAATATATTCATATATTGATATGACATTGTTTGAAACAGAAGATGGCAAATGTGCAGAGAATGGCGGTGATGTTGACGGTATATGTAAAAGAGTGTTTGATAATGCTGTCGTTTCAGGGCGTTTTCTATTGCAAACTTCATCTGTAGATATTAGAGAAGTTATAGAATTTGAAGAAGAGTTAGAACGCAATGTTAATGATGTTGATGATATAAAATGGGATGATTGTTATGATTATGACTATTATAATGACGGATTAGATATGGATCAACAGGACGAACGTTTTTGGAATTTCTAAGATAACAATTATGTATAATATTTCAAAAATCAGAGGAGATTTCCCGATTCTTTCACGGACGGTGTACGGCAAACCTTTGGTGTATTTAGACAATGGGGCGACAACCCAAAAACCGCGTTGTGTGGTAGAGTCGATAACTGATGAGTATTATTCGGTGAATGCCAACGTGCATCGGGGTGTGCATTTCCTTTCTCAGCAAGCTACAAATCTGCATGAAGCTTCGCGCGAAACGGTGCGTAAGTTCATCAACGCACGCAGTACGAGTGAAATAGTCTTTACCCGCGGTACGACCGAAAGCATCAACTTGGTGGCTTCCACTTTTGCTGATAGCCAGATGCAGGCGGGCGATGAAGTGATAGTTTCTGTAATGGAGCATCACAGCAACATCGTATCGTGGCAGCTTCAGGCAGCCCGCAAGGGGATTGTGCTAAAGGTTATCCCGATGAACGACCGGGGTGAACTTTTGCTGGACGAATACGAGAAATTGTTTTCACCCCGTACCCGCATCGTATCGGTGACTCATGTATCGAATGTGTTGGGGACTATCAATCCGGTAGACCGTTTGATTGAGATAGCCCATGCACATGGAGTACCTATCCTGATAGACGGAGCGCAGAGCATTCCCCATCTTCCGGTAGACGTACAAGCATTGGATGCCGATTTCTATGTATTTAGCGGACACAAGGTGTATGGCCCTACAGGCATCGGTGTGCTTTATGGCAAGGAAAGTTGGCTCGAAAAGCTACCTCCATACCAAGGGGGAGGCGAGATGATTAAGAACGTCAGCTTCGAGAAAACCACATTCAATGAATTGCCTTTTAAGTTCGAAGCGGGCACACCCGATTATATCGGCAGTACGGCATTGGCGAAAGCACTGGATTATGTTTCGGCTATCGGCATGAAGAATATCGAAGCCTACGAACATGAACTGACTGTATATGCGATGCAGCGTCTGAAGGAAATTCCGGGAATGCGCATTTTCGGTGAAGCGGAACAGAAAAGTTCGGTCATTTCGTTCTTGGTCGGCGATATCCATCATTTTGATATGGGTACGCTTCTTGACCGTTTGGGCATTGCCGTGCGTACGGGACACCATTGTGCCGAACCTTTGATGCACCGCTTAGGGATAGAAGGAACCGTTCGTGCCTCCTTCGCCTTATACAATACGAAGGAGGAAATCGACCAGCTTGTCGCAGGCATCGGTCGTGTGGCAAAGATGTTTTTATAGCGAACAGAAAAAAGTCACTAAGAACGGAACGCTGAAATCGACCACGAACCCGTGGAAAACAGATACGACCACAAATTGCTGTCCGGAGAAACGGGTGATGATGGGAAGTGTCGTATCCATCGTGGTGGCTCCTCCTGCCGCTATAGGCGCTAAGTTCCCGAACCAACGGACCAGTAGCGGGGCACATAATAAGGTGATGATTTCGCGCATGATGTTTGATAACAAAGCGATTGTGCCCAGTTCAGGTCCTTTATATTCAGTAATGAAAATGCTTGATAGCGAATAATAACCGAAGCCTGCCCCTACTGCCATGCAGTCGGCGGCACTTCGGTGTGGAAACAAAAGGCTGATGGCTGCGGCTGCCGATAGGGTACCCAAAATAGTCATGAGAGGCAGAAATACCAAGCGCGGATTCAGGTTGCGAAAGTTTTTCAGCGTCTGTGGGTCATTGCCGATGCTTAAACCTACACAAAACATCAATGCACATAACGCATAAAAGCTGATATTGGTTTGCGTAACGGCGGCTGGGACAAGGTGGAATGCTCCGCATAGGCATCCCAACGCAAAGAAACCTACAATAATCAAGCTACCTTTCATGCTTCTCCTCCTTTCTTTTTGTTATGATATAACCACCTTCCTAACAGCCATGCGCAGATGCAGCTCCCGATGACAGTGGCAAAGGTAATGATAAAAGCCTCTGCGCCCAATGTGGCGAGTCCTTCGATGATTTGCCGGTTGCTCCCTACCTCTATTCCCAATAAAAACAGCAGTATCCAAATCAGTGCTGTGATGAGAAGGCGTATCCCCGGATATTGTTTCTTGCGCAATAGAAACCCGATGCACATGCCTCCTAACATGAGTCCAATTACAGTAAACATATTCTTTCTTTCCGTTTTTGTGGCACAAAAATAATTGTTCGGATGCGAATATCCATCATTCTTCTTGTGTTTTCTGCTCATGCAGGTCTGTTAAAGCGATAAGATAGGTTTCTCGCCCTCTTAAATTTCCTCAAAATGCGTGTGATAAGGCAGATATTTTGTATTTTTGCGTGCTGTAAAGCATGAACATCAACTTTAAACAAAATAAGATTATGGCTAAGAAAGCTCTTTTAATGATTTTGGACGGTTGGGGTTGTGGAGACCACCAGAAAGATGACGTGATTTTCAACACTCCGACTCCGTATTGGGACAGCCTGTTGGCTACATATCCGCATTCTCAACTTCAGGCAAGCGGTGAAAACGTAGGTTTGCCCGACGGTCAGATGGGTAACTCGGAAGTAGGTCACTTGAATATCGGTGCCGGACGCATCGTTTATCAGGACTTGGTGAAGATTAACCGCGCGTGTGCCGACGGAAGTATCTTGAAGAATCCGGAAATCGTTTCGGCATTCTCGTATGCGAAAGAGCATGGCAAGAATATCCACTTCATGGGCTTGACCTCGAACGGTGGGGTACACTCTTCATTGGAACACCTGTTCAAATTGTGTGACATCGCTAAGGAATACGGTCTGGAAAATACATTCATCCATTGCTTTATGGACGGTCGTGATACCGACCCGAAGAGCGGTAAAGGATTTATCGAACAACTGGAAGCACATTGTGCCCAATCAGCAGGTAAGATTGCTTCTATCGTAGGACGTTTCTATGCCATGGACCGTGACAAACGTTGGAACCGTGTGAAAGAAGCTTACGATTTGCTGGTAGAAGGCAAGGGCAAACAAGCTGCCGATATGGTACAGGCTATGCAGGAATCTTACGATGAAGGTGTGACCGACGAGTTCATCAAGCCGATTAATAATGCAAACGTTGACGGTACGATTAAGGAAGGTGATGTAGTGATTTTCTTCAACTACCGTAACGACCGTGCGAAAGAGTTGACCATCGTATTGACTCAGCAAGATATGCCGGAAGAAGGCATGAAGACCATTCCGGGCTTGCAGTATTATTGCATGACTCCGTATGACGCTTCGTTCAAAGGTGTTTATATCCTGTTCCCGAAAGAAAACGTAGCAGATACGTTGGGCGAATATCTGTCGAAAAACGGAAAGACTCAGCTTCACATCGCCGAGACCGAGAAATATGCACACGTGACCTTCTTCTTCAACGGCGGACGTGAAACTCCGTTCGAAGGTGAAGACCGTATCTTGGTTCCGTCTCCGAAAGTGGCTACATACGACTTGAAGCCGGAAATGAGCGCATACGAAGTGAAAGACAAGTTGGTTGAGGCTATCAATACGCAGAAATACGATTTCATCGTTGTCAACTATGCAAACGGTGACATGGTAGGCCATACAGGCGTTTACGAAGCAATCGAAAAAGCAGTAGTTGCTATTGATAACTGTGTACGTGATACCGTAGAAGCCGCTAAAGCAAATGACTATGAAGTCATCATCATTGCCGACCACGGTAATGCCGACCATGCATTGAACGCTGACGGCACACCGAACACGGCTCACTCGTTGAATCCGGTTCCGTTTGTCTATGTAACGGCTAACAAAGACGCGAAAGTAGAAAACGGTGTATTGGCTGATGTCGCTCCGTCTATCTTGCACATCATGGGCATGGCGCAACCGGCAGACATGACGGGGAATGATTTGATTAAAGACTGATTTTATAATTGAACACAGAGACGCGGAGACACAGAGTTTTTCCTTGATAGGAAATAAAACTCAGTGTTTCCGTGTCTTTGTGTTCTTTAATTTTAATAGTATGGTTCAAGTAGGGGATGTCATAGTGAGCTTCGATGTGTTTCGGGAGAAGTTTTTTTGTGATTTAGACGCTTGTAAAGGAGTCTGTTGCATAGAAGGTGATGCCGGAGCGCCGGTCGAGTTGGAGGAAGTGGAAAAGTTAGAAGAAGTGTTACCCGTTATTTGGGACGATTTGTCTTCCGATGCGCAAAAAGTGATAGATAAGCAAGGGGTCGTATATACCGACCAAGAAGGCGACTTGGTGACTTCTATTGTAAACGGAAAAGATTGTGTGTTTACATGCTACGATGAGAAAGGCCATTGTTATTGTGCCATAGAAAAAGCGTTTCGGGAAGGGCGTTGCAACTTTTATAAGCCTGTTTCTTGTCATCTGTATCCAGTACGTATAGGCAATTGCGGACTTTATAAGGCGTTAAATTACCATCGTTGGGATGTTTGTAAGGCGGCGGTCGCATTGGGGAAACAAAAGAATATGCCTGTATATCGGTTTCTGAAAGAGCCTTTAATCCGCAAGTTCGGGGAAGATTGGTATGCCGAACTGGAATTGGTGGCGGAAGAGTTGCAGAAGCAGAAAATGATTTGAGATAAATCCAGATTGGACTGCTTTGCTGGAAGAAGCTGCAAACTGTACAGGCAGCGTCTTCCGATTGCGTAGCAAGTCCCGTGCAGTCAGGACTGCACTCCCGATAGAGTAGGACTCCAGTCCTGGCTATATGGGACTGAGGGAGGACTGAGATGCCTCAGACTGTGCAGCCGCCTGACGTTGCGGAAGCAGTTTTTTATTGGGCTTTCTTGATGTTCGATTCTTCCAATCCGTAGTGCTTGCGGCTGTCTTCTTGTTTGAGCATCGAAGCTATCAAGATAGCGCATAGCCCGAAGACGGAGAAAATCACCATAGGGGCAGTGTAGTCGTATCCCGTTATGGCACCGGCGGCATTGTATTGCGTAGAGAAACGGTCGATGACATAGCCGATGAGGGTAGGCACCATAGCCAAGCCGATATTCTGGATGTAGAAGATGATGGCGTATGCCGACCCGAGTTGTTTCATCGGGATAATTTTAGGGACAGAGGGCCACATGGCACTGGGAACCAACGAGAATGCGATGCCTAACACAATCATCACGATAACGGCAAACCACCAGTAGTTCATGACGGGAAGCGCGAAGAGCACATGTACGATAGTAAGCATGACCGAACCGATAATCATCAAGGTAGCCCCGCGCCCGATGCGGTCGTATAAAGTTCCGAAGACAGGGGTCAGCAGGATGGTGCCGAATGGAAGCAGGGCAGGGATAAGCCCGGCAAACGATTCGGGCACTTCGTATTTGTAAATCATCAGCTTGGTGGCGAATTTTAAGAATGGGAACACGCCGGCGTAAAACATCAGGCAAAGCAGGGTGATGAGCCAAAAGCCTTTGTTGCAGAAGATGAGTTTCAAGTCTGACATCTTGAAGCCTTCTTCGGGCGTTTCGCCCGCTTCGGCACGTGCGGCGGAGATTGCGGCGTCTTCCTTGCGGTCCATTACGCAGTAAACCAGATAAGAAGCGAAGCCTACGCAAAGCCCGATAGCGCCTACGAGCACCGATCCGGACACGTCTCCCATCATGCGTGATACAGGCAGGCTGACTGCCAAGGCAAGTGCCGTTCCGATACGTGCCATGGCTACTTGCAGCCCCATGGCAAGGGCAAGTTCTTTTCCGGCAAACCATTTTACGATGACTTTTGATACGGTAATGCCCGTAATTTCGGCTCCCATGCCGAAGATAGAGAACCCAAGGGCGGCTACGACCACTTGCAGATTCATGCCAAATAGCATCGCATCGCCGAAGTCGGTCTTCAAGGCATACCATTTAATCAATGCGCCGGCAAACATCAGTCCCGATGACATCACTCCTGTAAACCGTACACCCATTTTGTCGAGGATGATTCCTCCGAAGAACAACATCAGCAGAAACACGTTGATGTATCCGTAGGCTCCCGAAAAGAATCCGTATTCGGTGCTGCTCCATCCTTTGCCGGTAGAGACGGTACTGATGGTCTTTTCTTGCGCTTCCTGTTTCCCTTCTACCGTTTCCATGTATTGGTATCGGGCGCCTTCTTCCAGTTTCTGTACCGTAAGGTCGGGCGAAGACAAGGCGTTGGCTTCCGCGAAAAGCTCGACTTTAGCCACAAGGCTGTCGGCAGGCATGGAAGTATTGTCGGTGAAATAAACCACTTTCCCTTTGGTGGTAAGTAAGTTTTCGAGGGGAGCCATGACATCGGTCAGGAAATAGCCGCACATCATGGTGAACGACACGATGAGCAGTGCCGTCCAGCGAGCGGCTTTCGAGTCGCTCAGACGTTTCTGGATTTGTTCTTTCATTTGCATATTGATTTATATTGTTTTGCGTTTTTCGTTAAATTGCGCAACAAAGATACTTCTTTTCGTGGTTTTTTGTTTTATTTCTGAAAAGAAGTTCTAACTTTGTAGTCATATTAATCGCTAAAAACTTGAATCTATGAGAAAGATGAAGACAACGGTGCTTTGCGCTGTATTGGGAGGAAGTCTGCTGTGTTCTTCCTGTATAGGCTCGTTCGGTGCATGGAACAGCCTGAAAGATTGGAATATGGGTATTGGCCATAAAGCGGTGAACGAGTTGGTGTTCATAGCTTTTCATATCATTCCGGTATACGAAGTGGCTTATTTGGCGGATGTGCTCGTGTTAAATTCCATAGAGTTTTGGTCTGGCTCGAATCCGATGGCAGATGTCGGGGCAGAGAAGGTGGTTCATGGAGAAGACGGCGAATATTTAGTCCGTACCAATGAAGATGGTTATACCATTACGAAAATGGGCGAAGCCGGCCGTCCGCTTGATTTGGTGTATAACGAGGAAAGCCGTACGTGGAATGCCGTAGCCGAAGGGAAAGCCTACGAGTTGATGACCATGAACGAAGACGGAAGCATCACTTACAAGGATAAGGACGGAGAAGAAGTGACGGTAATGCCGGAATTGGTGAAGGATGCCGTAGCGGCAAGATAATCTTTGTTTATTTACGGTTTTACGATTTGCTATTTTACGGCGTTATTTTTTATTCCGGTAATCAGAAACTGTTTTGAATTTCTACGAAAAGTTTTTCTTGGCTTGATGTATCCGTTTTCGTGTGTGCTTTGGGCGATTTTTTAGTCCTTTCCGCTTCTGTTCTTCGCCAGATAGCCCGCTATCTTCCTCATCACAGAAGTGGAAATGCCTCAAAAACTCATCCCAAATCATCGCACGATAAATTCAAAACAGTTTCTCAATTAGTAAATCGTAAAACCGTAAATCAAATTCAGTCTTTGTCTATTTTCAGGATGCTTCCCGTTTCCGGGTTGAAGATGACGCGGGTGTTCACTTTCTTGAACAAATCTTCTACTAAAACTTCGGTCGTACCGAATTGGGTGACGGGCAGTTCGTCTTCGAAATAAGTTTTCCCTTGATAAGTGACGTTCACTTTTCCTTTTCCTGGTATGTTGTAGATAGCTCCTTCAAGCTTTTTCTTTTTTTTCTTCTTGCCTTTCTCTTCGGTGGCTGTCGGAAGCGGGCTTATGCTTTTCAGGCTGATATAGACAGGGTCGCCAGCCAAGTCTTCGGCAGGAAGGATGCCTAATGCACGCGAAAAGCGTAATGCGGCTTTATCGGCAAACGGCTCTTCTGCGCCGGTACGGAAGGTGAAAAGCTTGTCTTCGCGGTCTGTAGTGCCTGTAAAGAGTTGGGTCAATGCTTTTTCTTGCTTGTCAAGGTTGTCTATTATTAGTTGGAGCGAAGCTCCGTCTTTGGGCATGGTGTCCGCTTGTCCGCGTAAAATCAGGTTCTTGCTTTCACGGATGTTGTAGATTTCCTTTGCGGTAAGTTCCGCCATCTTGGCGGAAGAGCCGGCCAGCAGAATGTCTTCGGTCATATACCGGCGTGGGTTCTCGTGCCTTTGAGGCTGTTCTAATATATAGTCTGCCGTTTTTCTTTCTAGAGCCGATGTGTTGATGGCTTTGATAAGTCCGTCATTGGTCAGTTCTACCTGGCTCATGGCGCTCTTGTCTTTCAGCTTGATGATATAGGCTTTGGTCGAATCGGGCACTCCGGCGGATCGTACTTCTATCTGCTTGATTTCCCAATGCGTTTCCGGTTGTGTGTTTACGTTGTTTATCCGCAAGTATTGGTTGGCGTATTGGCACAGCTCGCCTGGCTGGTAAGTGACGTGTGTGGCGATTACGTTGATTTCCAGTGCTGTTTTGGGCAAGAAATAAACGATGCCTTCATCTTCGCCCGGCAAATAGGGGCTGATGTCTTGCGCGGCGGCTCGTGCCGTGAAAGATAGCATGCATAGTGCGAAAACGGTCTTTTTCATATATAGCGTGTTCGTTAGTTGATTTCACATAAGATTTTCCATGCTTCGGGCAGAGCGTCGATGATGTCTCCGGCGGTCATGGCTATCTCGCCCATGTTCCGGCGGGCGATGTCGCCGGCAAGCCCGTGGACGTATACTCCCAGGCGCGCCGCGCTTTCTTGCGGATAACCTTGAGCCAATAAGGCGAGGAGGATGCCCGTCAATACGTCTCCGCTTCCGCCTGTAGCCATGCCCGGGTTGCCGGTGGGGTTAAAATAGAACTTGCCTTCGGGGGTAATGACGGTGGTATAGGCTCCTTTCAGGACAATATAACATTGCAGGTAGGTTGCCAGTTCTTTCGCTTTGGTAAGCCGTTCGAAACTGTTGTTGCATTTCCCGATGATACGTTCCAATTCACCGATATGGGGAGTTAGAATGCTGCGGCGCGGCAGACGGTTCAGGTAGTTGCGGTGCGAACTCAGGATGTTGATGGCGTCGGCGTCTAATACGGTGGGAAGATAACACTCGGCAAGCTGGTCGAAGGTAGCGAGAGCCGTTTCTTCTTCTTGTCCGATGCCGGGGCCGATGGCTATGGCTTGGTAGTTGTCTAAATCGACAGGTTCGGCGAAGTATTGTTCATGTACATCGTTTTGCACCATCGCTTCGGGTACGGCAGTTTGCAGGATGTCATGGTTGCACACCGGAACGTGTACGGTCAGTAATCCTACTCCTGAGCGCAGGCAAGCGCGTGCCGCTAAGATGGATGCGCCGGCCATTCCGTTCGAACCGGCTATCAGTAAGGCATGTCCGAAGTTGTTCTTAAAGGCGAAGCGCTTGCGCGGCTTGATAAGCCGGCTTACGTCTGTAGCCTCTGTTATTATATAAGGTGTTTCCGCTTGGGCGATGAATTCCGGGCTGATGCCGATATCGAGCAGCTTCCATTCGCCTACGATGTCTTCGTTTTCAGGGAAAAGGAAGGCGAGTTTCGGAAGCTGTACGCTCAGGGTCAGGTCGGCATGGATGATGTTCTGGCGGGAGTTGTTCGAGTTGTCTTCGCCCATCAGTCCCGAAGGAAGGTCGATAGAGACAACATGTGCGTTATAGGAGTTGATGTATTTCACCACTGAAGCGAATCCGCCGCTCAACGGTTTGTTCAGCCCGGAGCCGAAAAGCCCGTCTATGACTACATCTTCGTCATCGAGTTTGGGCGGGTCGAAACTGTTGCTTATTTCGTGGTAAGCGGTGAAGCCGCATTCTTGCAGGCGTTTGATGTTCGTTATGCAGTCTTCCGAAAGCGTCCCTTTGATGTTGAACAAATAAACTTCTACGTTATAGTTTTTTGTAAACAAGAGGCGTGCCACGGCTACGGCATCTCCTCCGTTATTGCCGGCTCCGGCAAACACCATGATGCGGTGAGAGCGGTCCCAACGTTTGCAGATTTCATCGGCAATGAGCGATGCCGCTTTTTCCATCAGATTGATGGAGAGTATGTTGTTATTGGCGATGGTATAAGCATCCGCCTCTTTCTGTTGTGTACAAGTAAGTATTTTCATATTTATGTCTTAATAGCTATTTTGCGGGTAAAAGTACAAAAAAAGTATAGAAGTTTAAGGGAAAAGCCGTAAATTTATTAATTGAATGTCCGCAAAGAGCCAACCAGTAGGGGCGGGGTCTGCCCGCCCGAATACATCAACTGATATATCTGTGGGCGCATTCGGGTAGGCAGACCCTGCTCCTACAGGTAATTTGGCAAAATGAGAATATTCATAATAGTAAATTGTAAATGGTAAAATTGTAAATAAAAACTCAGTGTGCCTCTGTGTCCTCTGTGGTGAGATTGTCGGATTACTCTTCCGTAGCCGTAAATTCCGACAGCTTGATGCCGTAGCCTAACTCCGGCCATTCCGCGTAAATCATGCCGTCCTCTTCACGTCGGACTATCAGCACGTCTTGTGTAGGATTGATGCCGGCAAGGAAATCGTATTCGCCGATGGGAATCCGGTAATCGGTTATGTGACCTTCTTGCTCGGTGGATAACGAAAGGGAACTTCGGTTGATACACACGTCTTTCACTTGATAAGTGTCGTCTAAGTACGTCCTGCCCGAAAGGCGTTCTTTGGCTTGCTGGAAGACAGCTTCGCCTTGTTCCTCTTCCCATTTCCGCAAGATGACGCTCCACACCTTCTCGTCTTTGCCTTGGGGATGGTCGGTATGTATCTGTTGCAATGTCTCCGGCAGGTCGAACAGGTTGCCTGTGTCCGGATTGGCTTCTAAATGGAGCAAGCCGTTTCGTGTGCGTCCGCCCGTTCGGGATACCAATGGAACAGCATCTCGTCCAGTTCGTCTATCAATAAGCCGAACGTGCGTTTGATGCCCAATTTATAAGGGTCGATTTGCCGGCACCGCATGTAAATCACCGTTACAATGCCCCAGTACACATCCGGTTCGTCCGCTTTCAGGTCTTTCAGCACCAGAGCGGTTTCTTGTTGGAATTTGGGTGAGCAATCTTCGATTACATGTCTTCCATAGAGAACAGTCTGCTCTCTATCTCATACTTGAACAAAATTTTCTTGCGTAGGGCTTCAACCTTTTGGGCGAACAATTCCGGCTTGAAGTTTTTAGCTTGCCGCTTTACTTCAGCCACCAGCGCACGCTTCTCTTCCGCATATAGTCCTACGATATCAATCTCATGCTGTTCTTTATCGTTTTTTCCCTCCCACCAGGAACCTATTTCGGAAAACTCCTTGCTTTCCATCATTTGCTGGCGGAAATACATTTCCAACGCAAGTCCGGAGAAGGTGGGGTAATCATTCTTTATGATGTTTGCCAACCGCTCGTAGTTCTGTATCTCAATGTAGCTTTGGTGCTTGATGAAAATAGCGGAACCAAAAGCGCAAGAACATATCCGACACTTCATAGCGGACGGACTGTGAACTCTCTTTGGAAAGTATCGGACGCTTTTTCTTAACCAGATTATAATCCTCTTCCAGTCTTTTCAGTTGCCCTCCCAGACTGATGCCACCCAGAGCGGCTTCCATTTCCGGCAAGGTATTCCTGCCGTTGGATATGGCGGAGAGTATGGAGAAATAATTTCCATATTTCTTGCCGAACTCTTGTATCAATAACGCCGCCCTTCTGTAAAGAAAGAAGACTCCGGCTGCAACATGAAGTCGACCATGCTTCCCATATCCGTACAGCCGTTGTCCATGAATTGCTCGATATATTTAGGAATGCCTCCGGTAAGCGTATATAGTGCCAATAAGTCGTCTTTCGTGTATTCTGGTTTGTGGTCTGCTAATATTTCTTTCAACACGGAAGTTGTAAAAGGGAACAACTTCATGATGCTGTCCGCACGGCCGTACAGAGGTTCTTTTGCATCCCTGAAAATCCGGTTCATAAGCGTATAGACCGAGCCGCTGACAATCAGGTTCACACGGCTTTTCTTGCGGTATCTGTCCCACCCCAATTCGTCGTCTGCCTGTTAGTACAGTCATTTGCGAATGATTGGAAAAGGCAGTCTGGCGGACTTTTTCCAATGCGGCAAGTTCTTTTTCCCTATTGTAAAACTTCATCTTTGCTATTGATGTTATTTTTATATTGTTTACTCGTAAAGTTTACGCCTATAAGATTTACGGCGGTAAACTTTACTGCGGTTACAAAAATAGCAATTCTGTCTATGCAGGTCTTAAAAATAAGTATGTGTACAAAATTAATCACTATTTCATCAGGAGGAAAGATGAAGATACCTTCGTGGGGCGATGAAGATACCTTCGTTAGGCGATGAAGACGTCTTCGATGGCAGATGAAGGTACCTTCATTGAAAAACGGTTCTTTACTTCCTCCATAGATTGCCTGTGTGGCTTCTGTCGAAATGTCTTATCCGTATCAATTTAAGCCGTTTTTGATACAAAACGCTGATGCTTGGCGGAATACTTCCTTCTTATATAATATTAGAATGGAAGAAGAACCATAAAGGTGGCACCGCCCTTTTGATAGAAGGAGCCAGACGTATAGGGAAAAGCTATATTGTGGAAGAATTTGCGCGTAAAGAATATGCGTCTTACATACTGGTGGACTTCAGCAAGGTGAGTCCGTTTTGATGCTATTTGTCGATTCCGAGAAAAGCTTTCGATGTGGATTAGGAGCGGAAGAGGGTTTTTCCGTAACTTTGGTAAAAGAAAATAAAGAATGAGTATGGATTGGGATGACATAAAAGACAATTTTGAGATGGGTGCACTCTGCGTAGGTTTCGTAGTGGGCGGCATACTGATTGCCCCTTTTTATGGCGTTTACCTAATAGGAAAAGGTGTTTGGCATTATTTGCCAAAGAATGTCAGGGAAAGGAAAAGGCAGGAACAAGAGAAGCAAGCACAAGAGGAACAACAACGGAAGCAAGATGAAGAGATTCGCCTGTTAGAAGAACAGTTAGGTCTTGGCAAACGGAAAGACGCTTTCTTTTACGGCCCTTATTATTACAAGAATCCGGAGTACAGAAAGAGGGATGAATATTTGAAGGATTTAAGGAAGAAAGCTGCCGATGGCTATTTCAGTCCGGATATAATCGTGGCTGTGGAGTGTTATGACCCGTTGTATTATGAAAAACTTTATTGGAAGCAAAGAGAAAAACGTGCTGTTTATGGGCGGAATGGAGATTGGTGCGACCCGATATTCGGGTTGGTCAATTATGATGACAAGGAACCGATACGTTTTCTGACAAGAAATGTTATGTAACGCTCTTGGTGCGTAAAAGCCGCTATGATCTGCCGGAGAATCCTCTTATCCGGCATCGAGACGTAGTAAAAGACAAATATATCGGACAAGTGGCTTTACAAGAAGGGGCTTATCGATATGTTTACGGTTTTGAACGCTATATGAAATATTTTGTTTTTTTATATTTCACAGATGACGGAGCCGCATGAAAGCTGTTTCAGGAGATTGTACACGTTGACGGAATGCGGACGGTATGAGGATTATTTCATCGTGCAGGTTCCCAGTGAGTTCCAATTCCCTGATGTAGAAGCAGGAACGGATGAGCAGTTAAATGAGTTTATAGCGGATTTCAAACGGAAATATAAAAAGGTTGAACAGCAATAAAAATTGTAGCATGATGAACCATTATGTGACGAAGCATACGAGGACAGCTTAGAAGAATAACCATTATGATACAATACATTCAAAACGAACAACATTATAGGTCGTTGACAGACGAAATAGTCCGAGTGAAGCATACGTTATGGATGGGCACAGTCGATTTGAAGAAAGCGTATATTGGTTCAGCTAATCTTACGGGTGCAGCATTTGGCATGAAAAGCGGGGACAGGCGGAACTTCGAGGCTGGGATATTCACGGATGAAGAGGAGCTTGTGGAAGCTGCCATTGCCCAGTTTGATGAGGTATGGATGGGCAAGCCCTGCAAGGCTTGCGGACGGAAAGAGGTGTGCAAAGACCGGATAGCTTGAAGATTATACATCCTCAAGTGAAAGGCATTGCATTTCGATGTCATAACCGGACAGTACTTTGTGCTTCAAATGTTCTACTTTAGCCTTCAAGAGTTCCGGCTTAAAGTTTCTCTTTTGGCGTTTTACTTCATAGACTACGGCTTGATTCTTCTCTAACTTTAAGGCAACGATGTCGATTTCGTTTTGTCCGTTTTTCAAATCCCACCACGAACCTATATTCCGGTATTGGAACGATTCAGCCATTTTTTGCTTGAAGTACAGTTCCAAGCATCTGCCGGAATAGGTGGGATAATCCGTCTGTATGATGCGTTGTAGCCCGATGTAGTTCTTGATTTCGATCATTGAACGGTAGCGGTCGAAATAATTGAACCAAAAGCGGAGGAAGTTATCCGTAATCTCGTAACGGATGGCTTGTGTGCCTTCTTTCGCTAATATCGGACGCTTGCGGACGATGACGTTGTAATCTTCCACCAAGCGCTTCAATTGCCCGCCGATGCTTTTCTCGCCTAAAGCCGCTTCGATGGCAGATTGGGTATTGATGCCTCCCGATATCGCACTGAGGATGGAAAAATAAGTTCCGTAATTCTTTCCGAATTCTTCAATCAGCAGATATTTCCCTTCATCGATGAAAGGGGAGTTGTCGCGAGCCATGAATGCAATCATGCCGTTTACATCCAAGATATGGTTATCACAAAACAGTTCAACATATTTGGGTACTCCTCCGGTAAAAGCGTATAATGCAAGCAGGTCATCGGGCTGATAATCGGGCTTGTAGTCGCGTATGATTTCTTTTAAGGTGGCTATGCTGAATGCCGAGAGTTTGATGATGTTGTCTGCCCGTCCGAAAAGAGGTTCTTTGGAGTCGCGGAAGATTTTCTGCATCAACGAATGTACAGAGCCGGAAACAATCAGGTTGATACGCGAATCCATCCGGTAACAATCCCACAAATTTTGCATATCGCTGTAAACCGATGGGTTGATGTTGTAAAACTCCTGAAACTCATCAATGACTAAATTGAACGCCTTTTGTTTGGCAAGTTCCAATAAGAATTGGAACAGCGAACGGAATGTGTTGATTTCGTTGGGGACATACGTATGGAGTGCTTGCGAGATAAGAGGAATGTATTCCGTGCAAAGAGACGCTTCGTTTTTCCGGCTGACGAACAAGTACACAACGGGGGTGTCTTTTACGGCTTTCATGATGAGGCTGGTTTTTCCGATACGCCTTCTTCCGGTCACTACGGTCAGCCGGGAATGGTCTGAAAAAGAGAGTGCCTGGATGCGTTTCAGCTCTTCTAATTCGTTTTCTCTGTTATAAAATCTCATTCGTCTTTTGTTTTAGTAACGACGGTAACTGTTACCGCCGTTACAAAGTTAACGCCTTATTTTGATATTTCCAATGCGCGAGTGAAGTTATTCTTGCTTTCCGGTATCAATCTCGGTTAGTCTTTATATTGAATCAATCACCCTCCACTTCTTCCAGTCCTATCAAGTCGTACCCTTTGATTTGGGCTACGATAAGATGCAAGGTTGTCCCTTGAATAAGCGTTTGCACTTTTTTGCCGGAAGCATAGTTCTTGATTTGTGCCGTGGCTTCCGCCCGTTGGGTTTCCGCTTTTTCATCGGATGCTGTTACGGGCAGGTATTTTAATTCTAAGATATAGCTATGTTTTACCATAGGCCAGCGCACCAAGTCGGGCATCAGGAAGAAATCGCAATAACCGTGGTTCAGTTCCACTTCGGGAGCGGTCAGGTAGTAAGGGTTCAAGCTGAGGTAAGCATTCATAAAACCTTGCAGGTTCCGTTCTCCTTCTATCAGGCTGCGTACTGAGGTCGTATCATGATACGACTGAAGGATATAGTCCATCATCGGACGCCATTTGCCGTCCAAAGCGGCATTATCGTATGCATCGGATAAACGTGTAAAGTCGATTGCATGGATATTGCGGTATTCATGAAGCAGGTATTCGTAATATTGCTTGCGCACGTTGTTATTCGGAATGCCCAAAATCATTTTACTTCCTCGCATTCCTGTCAAAGTCAGCATCCCATAATAGAACAACAGGCTCTTGAACATTTCCGGGTCGGTCAATCGGGCAGCTGGGAAAGAATTGGCTACGATGCCGGTAATTGTTCCTTTTTCTGCCACTTCTAATAACACGCCTTTGCGGTCGCCGTCTAATCGGTCTAATTTAACCAGTTTGTTCAATTTCATGTAATCCGTACACGTGTTCCGGTCTACCATTTCTTTGGGAGCGTATCCGTGTTGGATATAGTGGTTCAAATAATAAGTAACCATATCGCAATTAAACATCTTCGGGTCGGTATAGACCGCTCTTTCCGAAAAGCAATACCCGTCGTACCACGGCTTCATTTCCGCTATCAGTTGCTCTTCATCGGCTTTTAATGCACCGGCGGACTGGTAGTAACGAATCATTTCCCGCACGTCTGTCTCGCTGAACCCTAACATCTGGTTGAAGCGGGCGTCCATTGTGATGCTGGTGGAGATGTTGTAACCGCTGGTCACGTCATCCAAGGTCACGGGGCTGACTCCTAACATCAGGATACGGTCGAAGTTGCCTTTGAATTTCTTGAACACATCACGGTAGAAGCCGCTGGCATGAGTCATGGCATGATAGATGGCTTCGCCTTCTTCGTTCAGCACGGTGTTGGTGAAGTTATCGTACTCGTCCACTATCAAGTAAAGCTTATGGTGGTGTGCGCTGGCTGCCGCGGTGATAAGGGCGAACTTGGTGTTTGCGTCTTGCGTTCCTTTTACCCTTTCCGCAAAGTCGTCAGGATAATAGGCGGCATAACGTTCGGCAAAATCGTCTAACCGCACTCCGAAGTAAGCGTTGAAATTCGAAGGGAGCGCATCGGCGTTTCCTCCCACTTGTGAGAAATCCAAGTGCAACACTTGGAATTTGCCTTGCCATTGGGTGGGGTGGTCTGCCACCCAAAGCCCTTTAAACAGTTCCTCGAAGTTTTCTTTTTCGTTGATGTCATAATAATAGCGGAGCATGGACAGGTAAAGGCTTTTCCCGAAGCGGCGCGGCCGGATAAGGAACAAGAAGCTTGCCGCGTCCTCCATGCGTTGGATGTAGGTGCTTTTGTCCACATAATAATAATTCTCTTCCCGGATTCGCCGGAAGTCTGATATGCCATAAGGGAGAAGTTTGTATGTATTCATGCTGACACCGTATTGATTAAAGAGACATACAAAGTTAGCATCTTCTTTTGATATTTCCAATACGAAAGTGAGGTTATTCTTGCTTTTTTAGCACACAATGCAACTGGCTGAATGCAGAGAGGTCAGAGGGCCATACAGGCAATCTATTGAGGGGGCGGAGAAGCGTTTTCGGATGAAGGTATCTTCATCAGCCTTCGAAGGTATCTTCATCGCTTCACGAAGACGTCTTCATCGCCCTACGAAGGCGTCTTCATAAAACGGCGGTGCCGGACGCGCGGTTTCAAGAGCCGTGAGATACTCCTACAAAAGTTTTTCTATTTTCCGCAAATTTCGTATTTTTGTCCCAATTTTATAAAGTAGCGTCAACATGGATACAATTCAGATTAAAGACAAGCGGTTTAAAACCTTTATTTCCGAAGCCGATATATTGAAAGAAGTAGAGCGTGTGGCAAGCGAAATCAACCGGGATTTGGCTGATGCCAATCCGCTTTTTATCAGTGTGTTAAACGGCTCTTTCATGTTTACAGCCGATCTGATGAAGCGTCTCACGATGCCTTGTGAAATCTCGTTCGTGAAGTTAGCTTCCTACGAAGGTACGTCTTCCACCGGAAATGTGAAAGAATTGGTGGGGCTGAACGAGGACATTACGGGACGTACGGTGGTAATTGTGGAAGACATCGTAGACACGGGCTTGACGATGCAACGCTTGCTGGAAACGCTTCGGGCGCGGAATCCGAAAGAAATCCGGATAGCTACTTTATTGGTGAAGCCCGATAAGTTGAAGGTGGACTTGGATATTCCTTACGTGGCGATGCGTATCCCGAACGATTTCATTGTAGGTTACGGGCTGGATTATGAAGGGTTCGGACGCAATTACCGGGATATTTATTCGGTGGTGGAATAATCTATTTATATTGTATCATTAATAATTTAAGGTAAACAAGATGTTGAATATCGTAATTTTTGGTGCTCCGGGTTCAGGCAAAGGGACTCAGAGCGCACGTATCGTAGAAAAATATGGGTTGAATCACATTTCTACGGGAGATGTGTTGCGTGCCGAAATCAAGAACGGCACTGAGTTAGGTAAGACGGCTAACGAATATATAAGCAACGGCCAACTCATACCCGATGCTTTGATGATTGATATACTTGCAAGTGTGTTCGATAGCTTTAAGGATAGCAAAGGCGTTATCTTCGACGGTTTCCCCCGCACGATTGCACAGGCAGAGGCGTTGAAGAAGATGCTGAAAGAACGTGGTCAGGAAGTGTCTATCATGCTGGATTTGGAAGTGCCCGAAGATGAATTGATGGTTCGCTTGATTAAGCGCGGACAGGAAACCGGACGTGCCGATGATAACGAAGAAACCATCAAGAAACGCCTCGTGGTTTACCATTCGCAGACCGCTCCGTTGATTGACTGGTATAAGAACGACGGAAAGTATTGCCACATCAACGGCTTGGGTACGATGGACGGCATCTTTGCCGATATTTGCAAGGCGGTAGACGCTATTTGATTAAATTAAAAGTTGAAAATTGAGAATTGAAAATGGAGAGTTTCTGGTTTTTAATTCTCAATTTTCAATTCTCAATTTCATAAAAACATTATGGCTGAATCGAATTTTGTTGATTATGTGAAGATATATTGCCGCTCCGGCAAGGGAGGACGTGGGTCTGCACACTTGCGGAGGGAGAAATACATGCCCAACGGCGGTCCTGATGGAGGAGACGGCGGAAGAGGAGGTCATGTTATCTTGCGGGGAAACCGTAATTATTGGACGTTGCTCCACTTGAAATACGAGCGTCATGTGTTTGCGGAAAGCGGAGGAAACGGCTCGAAGAGCCGGAGCTTCGGGAAGGACGGTGCCGATAAGGTGATTGAAGTGCCGTGCGGAACGGTGGCATACAATGCCGAAACCGGTGAATATGTGTGCGACATTACCGAACACGGGCAGGAAGTCATCCTTCTGAAAGGAGGGCGCGGAGGATTGGGCAACTGGCATTTCCGTACCGCTACCCGTCAGGCTCCCCGTTTTGCCCAGCCGGGCGAACCGATGCAGGAGATGATGGTGATATTGGAATTGAAATTGCTTGCCGATGTCGGTCTGGTAGGATTCCCCAATGCGGGCAAGTCTACCTTGCTTTCCACTATTTCCGCGGCTCGTCCGAAGATTGCCGATTATCCTTTTACGACGCTTGAGCCTAATTTGGGCATCGTGTCTTATCGTGACGGGAAATCATTCGTCATGGCGGATATTCCGGGCATTATCGAAGGTGCGAGCGAAGGGAAAGGGCTTGGTTTGCGCTTCTTGCGCCACATCGAGCGTAACTCCTTATTATTATTCATGGTGCCGGGCGATGCCGATGACATCCGTCATGAATACGATGTGTTATTGAATGAACTGGCGAAGTTCAATCCCGAAATGCTTGATAAGCAACGGATATTGGCTATTACGAAGTGCGATATGCTGGACGAGGAACTGATTGAGATGCTGGAGCCTACGCTTCCCGAAAATGTGCCTCATGTGTTCATCTCTTCCATTACAGGCATGGGCATTCAGGAGCTGAAGGATATCCTATGGACGGAATTGAATAAGGACAGCAATCAGTTGGAAGGCTTGCGCCAGGCTTCTATCGTGCATCGGGCTAAGGATGTCAATAAGTTGCAACAAGAGTTGAAGGATATGGGTGAAGACGAAGACTTCGAGTACGAATACGAGGAAGACGATGATGATTTCGAATATGAGTACGAGGAAGAAGATTGGGACGATGAACCTGAGAAATGATGAACGGATTGACTAACGATAAAAGAATGTTGAAATACGGTTTGACGGAATTGTATTCCAACATTTTTTGTTTTTCCACGACCCGTCATGGCGGGTATAGCGCAGGAGCATACGCTACGTTTAATTGCAACGGATATTGCGGGGATGCTCCCGATGCGGTAAGGAAAAACCGTGAGTTGCTTGGCTCTCTATTTCCTGCACAAGGCGAACTAATCATTCCGCATCAGGTGCACGGGACGGAAGTGCGCGTGATTGATGAGGCTTTCTTGCAAAAGAGCGAAGCGGAAAGAGCGGATTTGTTGGAAGGTGTGGATGCTTTGGTGAGCAATCTTCTTAAGGAATGCTTGTGTATCTCAACCGCCGATTGCATTCCGGTGCTTTGCTATGATACCCGTCATCAGGCGATAGCCGCCATTCATGCCGGTTGGAGGGGGACGGCGGCACGCATCGTTAGCAAGGCTTTGGAAAAGATGCGGCAAGTGTATGGAACGGAAGGCAAAGACGTTTATGCCTGCATTGGTCCGGGCATTTCGCAAGAAGCCTTCGAGGTAGGCGATGAAGTGTACGAAGCATTCCGGCAAGCCGGTTTCGACATGGAACGTATAGCCGTCCGTAAAGGGAAATGGCACATTGACCTATGGGAAGCCAACCGGATGCAACTCTTGGATTTCGGTATAGAGCCGTCGCATATCGAGTTGAGCGGCATCTGTACGTATAAGAATAACGAAGATTTTTTCTCCGCACGAAGGCAAGGAACCGCTTCGGGGCGTGTGCTTTCGGGGATAATGATAGTATAAAGTATTAAGTTTATGAAAATAGAAGTATCCGAAGAACTGCACCGTGCTTGGCCCGGATTCCGGGGAGCGACGGTATTTGCAACGGTAAGGAATACGGCGTATAATGCCGAATTGTGGAAACGCATCGAAGCGTTTACGGCTCTCTATCGGGAGAAGTACACCCTCGATTCTATCAAGGAAATGCTTGCCATACAGGCTACCCGTCAGGCTTATAAGAAGTGCGGGAAAGACCCCAGCCGTTACCGTCCTTCTTCGGAGGCTTTGTGCCGGCGCATCTTGCGGGGCATTCCTTTGTATCAGATTGATACGTTGGTCGATTTGATAAACTTGGCTTCCATTTATAGCGGAAATTCGATAGGCGGTTTCGACCGTGACAAGATTCAGGGCGACCGGTTGGTGTTGGGCATCGGGAAAGCCGGAGAACCTTACGAAGGCATCGGGCGCGGAGAGTTGAATATCGAAGGGATGCCGGTCTATCGGGACGCCGTCGGAGGCATCGGTACTCCCACCAGCGACCATGAGCGTACAAAGATGAGCCTTGACACTACGCACGTATTGGCGATAATGAATGCATACGGTGGAAGTGAAGGCTTGGCGGATTCGGTAAACTATATGGTAGAACTGATGAAAGAGTTTGCCGAAGCACGTGATATAGAGGTTGTTTATTTTGAATAAAAACAAGAAAAGGTATGGATATAGAAAAGATTTTGATGGAAGGAATCGTGTTCAAGGGTGCCGGTTCAGGAAAAAAGAAAGAAGAAAAAGTAAAGACGAAAGCCAAAAAGAAAACGTATATTACCGGAGCACACGGTTCTGGAGCGGCAAAAATGAAAGCAGAGTACCGCCGTAAGCGTGCCAATCGGCATAAGAATAAATGAAACGGCAGTTGTTATTTCGTTTTTATTGGTCGTAAAGGAGGAAATCAAGGACGGTTTGCCTCCTTTTTTCATGAATTATTGCAAGTTTTGCATAAATCTCTTATATTTGTTCCTATGCAATAACAATTTAAAATCATAAAGTATGAAAAGAGTATTTCTGTTGGCAATATGTATGTTGTCGATGCTTGCGGTATCGGCGCAGATGCGCCCGACGATGATGTTCGAAGTCGGTATCGGTATGAGTGGCTGGACGGGTGATAAGCCGAATGATGCAGGTGCGTTATTTAATCCTCGTGTCGGAATAGCGGCAGACGTTCCGTTGAATGAATGGTTTTCTTTCCAGCCTGGATTGAGCTGGGTGTCGAAAGGAGCAAAAATTAACGATCTTCAGGTTAACCAGAATTATTTTCAGGTACCGTTAATGGCTGCATTCCATATGCGTGCAACGGATAATTTTGATTTGGTGTTCACGGCTGGCCCGTATATTGCTTGCGGCGTAAACGGTAAAACTGAGTATGAAAAAGACGGGGTTACAACTTCATGGAAAACGTTTAAGGATGTGGATGCTGCAGAATGGGAAGGGCTTCGCCGTTTCGATGCCGGTATAGGAATCGGTGCCGCGCTTGATTTCCCGCATTGGGTAGTAGGCGTAGATGCTGATTTCGGTCTGTGCAAGCTTTATGAGAACGGTCCGCGCAACTTCGACCTTTTCTTTAGCGCAGGATTTAAGTTTTGATGATTTTACATTAAGGAAAGAGGCTATCTTGGAATAAAAGCGGATTTTTATTCTGGGATAGCCTTTTTTATCTGCATTTGGGTATTTATCTTTTCCCACAAAATCCGTATTTTTGTAGAAACTTAAAAAACGATAGGATATGAAGAATAACCTCATCCGCTTCGACTGGGCAATGAAACGCTTGCTTCGAGATAAGAGTAATTATGTGGTATTAGAAGGTTTTCTCTCCACGCTGTTGGGAGAAGACTTGCGTATAGTCCGGTTTTTGGAAAGCGAATCGAACCAATCGGATGCAAACGATAAGTTCAACCGTGCCGATATGCTGGTAGAAGATAATCGGGGTAGATTGCTTATCATTGAAGTACAGAATAATCATGAATTGGATTATTTTCATCGGATGCTCTATGGTGTCTCGAAAACTATTTCGGAATATATCAATTTAGGCGATGATTATGATAAAGTAAAGAAAATCTATTCTATTAATATCGTTTATTTTGAGTTGGGGCAAGGAAAAGATTATGTTTATCACGGTAAAACCATTTTCCGGGGATTGCATGATACCAACGATATTTTACAACTTTCGATTCGTCAACGGGAGATATTTGTCGGGAAAGATGCCGGTGATATTTTTCCTGAATATTACGTGCTTCGAGTGAACGATTTTGATAAAGTTGCAAAAACGCCTCTTGATGAGTGGATAAAATTCTTGAAAACGGGAGAAATAGATGGGACTGCAACCGCTAAAGGTTTGCCCGAAGCAAGAGAACGTCTGCGTGTAGATGCTTTGCCGGATGCGGATAAGCGGGCATACGTCCGTGATATGGAAGCTTTGCGCTATCAACGCAGTGTCATTAAAACAGGTTGGTATGAAGGGCGTGCTGAAGGTTTAGTAGAAGGAAGAGCAGAAGGAAGAGCGGAAGGACGTGCAGAAGGCCTTGCTGAAGGAGAAGCGAAAGGAAGGGCTGAAGCACAAGCGGAAAGTGCAAAAGAAATGGAACGGAAGATGAAGGATATGGCTAAGAAGATGAAAGATGCAGGCATGCCCACGGAAACCATCGCTCACTTTACGCAACTGGCACCGGAGGAAATAGCAGAATTATAAATCAAGGAATAATACCATAAAGACATGGCAAAGAAAAAAGCAAGCGGAGGGAAGAAAGCTGCTTCTAAAGTATCTTATCATTACAAGCCCGATAACTTGACATTGGAGCAATGGCAAATCGCCTTGCGCCGTCAGGCGGCTGAAAAAGAGACGTTTGGCATTAGGGAAATGAATGCGAAAGAATATCCGGGTTATTACATTGTAAACAATCCGGTGTCACAAAATGTATATCGGGTGGTCTATCGGGGAGCGTTCAGTGCTTGGAACTATTGTTCGTGTATGGACTTCAAGACAAGCCAGTTAGGTACGTGCAAACACATCGAGGCGGTAAAGCTTTGGTTAGAGAAACATCATAAAAGGGTTTGCACGGATATCCCGGCTTATACTTCGGTTTATTTGTCTTACCGGAGGGGACGGAAAATACGTTTGCGTATCGGTACGGACAATGCTGAAGAATTCCGCAAGTTAGCTGCCCCTTATTTTACTCCCGAAGGAGTTATGCGTCCCGAAGCCTTAGATTATATAACCGATTTTTTCCGTGATGCCATACGTCTTAACGATACATTCCGCTGGTATGATGACGCAATGGATTTTATCTTAGAGCAACGCGACAAGCGTAAGCGGGAACAGTTCCTTTCCGAAAGCAATGCGGACATCCTGATTGACTCTTTGCTTAAAGTCCGTCTGTTCCCTTATCAGAAAGAAGGCGTTCGTTTTGCTTACCGTGCTGGAAAATCTATTATTGCCGATGAAATGGGCTTGGGGAAAACCATCCAAGCTATAGGGACGGCTGAATTGATGCGTAAGCAAGGCATCGTGTCAACGGCATTGATTCTTTGTCCTACTTCATTAAAATATCAATGGAAGAAAGAAATAGAGCGGTTTACCGATACGCAAGCCGTTGTAGTGGAAGGTAATCATCTGAAACGGAAAGAACTTTATAAGGCAGAACCGTTCTATAAAATCGCTTCCTACAATAGTGTTGCCAACGATATCGCTATCTTGCACGAGCTACAGACCGATTTTCTTATCATGGATGAAGTGCAACGCCTCAAGAATTGGAACACCAAGATAGCCAAGGCTGCCCGCCATATCAAAGCCGAATATGCCGTAGTACTTTCCGGAACTCCGTTAGAGAACAAGCTGGAAGAACTTTACTCCGTAGTGCAATTTGTCGACCAGTATTGCTTAGGTCCTTATTACAAGTTCATTGCCGATACGGTGATAAAGTCGGATACAGGAAAGGTTATGGGTTATAAAGGATTGAATGCGGTAGGCGAAAAGCTGCACGACATTCTGATTCGCCGCCGGAAGAAAGACGTAGCTCTTCAGTTGCCCCAGCGGATGGATAAAGTGTTATTCGTCCCCATGACCGAACAACAACAAGCCATGCATGATGAACTCCAAAGCAATGTAGCCCAGTTGGTTTATAAGTGGAACCGTCAGCGCTTTTTGAGTGAGAAAGACCGGAAACGCTTGCTCTTGTCGTTGAGCCAAATGCGTATGGTATGTGATAGCACATATATCTTAGACCAGAAAAGCCGTTACGACACCAAGATAGACGAAACGATGAACATCCTGAATCAGGTTTTCGAAAATGGAGACGAGAAGGTGGTGATATTCAGCCAGTGGGAACGCATGACGCGGTTAGTGGCTGCCGAATTGGATAAGTTAGGCGTACGCTATGAATACCTGCATGGCGGTGTGCCCTCCGAAAAGCGGAAAAACCTGATGGAGAACTTTTCCGAACTCCCTGAAAGCCGTGTTTTCATCTCTACCGATGCCGGAAGCACAGGACTGAATTTGCAAGTGGCTTCTATTCTCATTAACTTAGATTTGCCGTGGAATCCTGCCGTACTGGAGCAACGAATCGCCCGCATCTATCGCATCGGTCAGCAACGGAATATACAAATCATCAATTTGGTGGCTCCTTCTTCCATCGAAGAGCGGATGCTCTCTACGCTCAATTTCAAGACTTCGCTCTTCGAAGGCATCTTAGACAATGGCGAAGACAGCATCTTCTTAGACGATGGCAAGCTGGATAAGATGATGGAAAGCATTTCGGCTATCGTGACCGAACCTGAGGATAAAGAAAAGGGAGAGGGAAGAGAAGTGGTACGCATAGAGGATAAAGAAGAACCAGCTGAAACCTTTGCACCGGCAGAAGCTTCGGATGAAGATACAGAGCCCTCCGAAGACACGGAAGCCGCCCGCTTAATCCGCCAAGGCGTATCGTTCTTTAGCGGACTGGTTCAGACGCTCCGCTCGCCCGAGGGCATCCGCAGCTTGGCGGACAGCTTGATAGAAGAAGATAAGGAAACTGGAAAAGCGACGTTGCGGATTCCTGTCCCCGACAAAGAAAGCGTAATCGATTTTCTGAGTTTGGCAGGAAAACTTTTGTCAGGATTTGAAGAGAAAAAATAGTAACGTATGGAATTGTAGAAGCAGGGAGTGCCTGCCTCTACCAACTAATTGAGTATTAAAAATCGAAGAACGGTTCGGGTTTCTTGAAATCTTTTTTGCTGATAGGCAAATAATGGAACTCGTCGTCTCCCGTTTCTACTACGATGCAGAGCGAATCATTCCATTCTTGCAGGCCGGCAAGACCGGAGATGTCGCACGACAAAGTGCCGCCTTCATAGCGGTATTTTTCCCAGCCTTCCGGAACACGTGGGCGATAGCAAAGCTCCAGACGCAGCGTGTCCGGGCTTTGGCGGGCAGGGTCGTACACCAAGTCTATGGGAACGGAGGCATATTCGTAATGCGTATAAAGGTCGTGGGTAATCGTAGCGAGCGTGTAAAAGTCGAAGTAACCGTCTCCCGCTCCGTAAGAATCTGATAAATCAAAGTTCTCGTCTACGCTGCAACTGTCCGGATGCGTGATGCCCCGTTTGTCCGCTTCCGCTTTACTGATGGGGTGGATGATTCTATTGGCTGTTTCGATTTCCACACTTGCGTTGTCAATGATAGTGAAGCCGGGGGTGCGGTCGCTAAAGAACCGGTTTTCTTCTTTGAACGAAAGCCCGTAGTAAGCCCGTTCGTATTTGTCCAGCCCTTTGCCATAGCAGATAGCGACTTCGTCTCCTCTGTACGAGAAAAGGTAATAGCCGTCTTCGTCATTGCCCACGATAGTACCTTTGGTCATAAATCCGAGATATCCTCCGTTGTCGATGGTCAGGTCGTGGCAGGATGCCAGTCCGAATGCACAAACGCAAAGTGTCCATACATAGAAGCTGAAAGAAAATCTGTTTGTTTTCATCTTTAGTTGGATTTGAAATCGTACCCGCAAATATAGGCAAAAAGATAAGATGCAACGTTTATTTAACAGAAAAATATGCTGCGAAGGCTTCGTCATCTGCCATTCCCTTGCCCGCGTATGCTGTGAAGCTTTTGGCATCGTCATTTCTTTGTCCGCATTTGTCGCGAAGCTTTCGGCATCTGCCATTTCTTTGCCCGCATTTGTCGTGGAGAAGGAATTTTTCGTATTTTTGCCGCATGAAAATCGAATCGGGGAGGAGCAATATGAACAGTAGAATCTTATCCATAGGAGTCTTTATGATGTTGATGCTCTCGTCGCTGTTGGCGGGGCGTCAGGGATATTTCGGCGCGAAGGAAGCGATAACCGCCGACTTGAACCAGGCTTTGATGCGGACGTTGGAGGAGCGGCAAGACAATATCGTGGCGCAGGATTCCATTCGGGCTTACAAACAACTGAGGGAGGCTTCGGACGGTCCGGTATGGCTTGCCATTGCCGACAGAAGGCTGTGCCGCCACCTGAAGAACGAGCGGCTGAAGGGGAAAACTTTCCTCTCGTTTGAGGTAATCGACGCGGCGCATCCGAAGAAGGCGCAACCGGCTGACGCGCTCTGCAGCGACACGCTAATCATCAACAACCGGGCTACGGGCACGACCCTTGCCGTGAAAAGTTACGCGCGCCTTTCCGCAATCGGCGTATTCCGCATGTCCGACCAACGCTTGTCGTTCCTCTTGGCTTTTGCCGCATTCCTTTGGGCGATAGGCTTCCGGTTTGTTGCCCGCAAGAGGCAAACGGCGGAAGAAGAGCCGCAACGTTACGGTGGGCTTTCCTATTCGGCGGAAGAACGTTGTTTCTACGATGCACACCATGCTCCGGTACACCTCACGCCGATGCAGCACCGGTTCTTGCTGATGCTGTGGCAAGCCCCGTCTCATTCGGTATCGAAAGACGAGCTGTGCGCCGCCTTGTGGCCTAAGAAAGAAGACGCCAACGATACGCTTTATACATTGGTGCGGCGGTTGAAACCGATTCTTGAGGCGTATAGCGAATTGCAGATTGTAGCGCATCGGGGGAGAAATTATTCGCTGGAAATCAAGGCGGAAGCCGATTGTCAGGATAATGTCAGGAAGATGTCAGCTGCATTTTTAACGGAGAGATAGTCCCTGCCGTATCTTTGCGCCCGAACTTAAAAAACGAAGAGCGCAATGAAACGTATCGGCATCCTTATTCTCTTATCAACATTCGCCGTTATCTTGTCGGCACAAAGCGAGACCCAAACCGTCGAACTGCAAGAAGTGGAAGTAAAGGCGGCTAAGGTGATTCATAAGCCCGACGGGCAAACCATTTACCCTACCGAAGTGCAGAAGAAGGCTTCGCATTCGGGGTACAGCATCCTGCAAAAGCTCGCCTTGCCCAACATCCGTGTGGATGAGGTTTCGCATAGCTTGTCGGCTATCGACGGGCGGGGAAGCATCCAGTTGCGTATCAACGGGATTATCGTAGGGCGGGAAGAAATGCTGTCGCTCGCTCCCGAACGCATCAGCCGGATAGACTTTATCGACAATCCCGGGGTGAGATACGGCGAAGGCATCGCATACGTCATCAATATCCTGACCCGCCGGAACGATAGCGGATATACGGTCGGCGCAGACCTTACTCAAGCGCTTACCGCTAAGTTGGGCAATGATTTGCTCTACGGGAAATGGAATGCCGGAAAAAGCGAGCTTTCCTTGAGCTATCAGTTCGGATACAAGGACCTTGAGGGAAACCGGATGAACGAAACGGCTCATTACCTGCTTACCGACGGTTCTACCCGTACCATCGAACGTAACGACATCGCTTCGCACAGCCGGAGCTTGAACAACGATTTGCAATTGAAATACAATCTTGCCGATTCCGCCAACTATGTGTTTCAGGCTTCACTGAAGGCTGATTTCTCACACATCCCCCATAATTATAACCGCAAACAGATTGTGGACGGAAGCGAACGCTATCTTGCCACCCAATCTAATCGCAGCCTTAGTTCCAGCCCCGTTTTAGACCTTTATTTCTTCAAGCAATTCAGTCCACGCCAATCGTTGACCCTTAATGCCGTGGGGACTTATATCGCCACTTCGCTTCGGAGCAGTTACGATGAAGGCGAGCCGTATGCGTATGAGGTAGACGGGAAAACGTATTCTTTGATGAGCGAAGCCGTTTACGAGAACCGCCTCAAGCCTTTTACTCTCACCGCAGGCATGAACTATATGCAGAAATATACGAAGAACCGATACACGGGCGATGTGAACTCTGTCAATCCGATGCATAACCGCAATGTGTACGCTTTTGCCGAGATAAAAGGGGCGGTCGGTCCGGTGCGCTACATGGCGGGATTGGGAGGAAGTTATTTGGATTACCGCCAGCAAGCGCACGATTATCATTACTGGCTGTTCCGCCCGAAGGCTTCTGTTGCCTACAATCCCGTGCAAGCTTTCCAACTGAAATACGATTTTCAGATAAGCGAGCACGTTTCGCAGGTGGCGATGATCAGCAACACTTCTATCCGCAACAACAGCATGGAATGGACGTTGGGCAATCCCGATATCCGCCCCAACCGGGAGCAAGAGCACACCTTTCAGGTCTCGTACACTCATCCTCGCTTCCAGTCTTTCCTTCAAGCCTACGGCAAGCTTTGCGCTCAGCCGAATATGGCGACCTATATCCGGACAGCTGATGATAAGTTTGTTTACACCCAGCTTAATCAGAAAGAAATCGATGTGCTCAACCTGATGCTTTACGCCAACGCTTGGATTATCCCCGACAAACTTTCGGTAGCAGCGTCCGGCACGCTTTTCCGTTGTTTCAATTTCGGCGAAGACTATACGCATTGCAAGACTTTCTATTCGGGCACCGCTAATGTGCAGGCTTACTTAGGCAAGTTCACCCTTTCGGCATTTGTCGATAGCGGTTTCCGTTTTCTCGAAGGCGAGACTGAAGGGTTCAACGGGTCGTTCACTTACCTGAATGCGGCTTACCGGTATAAGAACCTGAATGTGTCGCTCACATGGCAACAACCGCTGAATCCGCATTACAAGCAATTCCAGTCAGAGGTGTACAACCGTTATGTGCGGAAAACTACTACGCTTCATTGCCGTGACTTGGGCAATCTCGTAAGCCTGAACATTGCATGGAAATTCTCGCAAGGACGTTCTTACAAGGACATCCGTAGGAATATCAATCAGAAGGTGGATAAGGATACCGGAATCTTGCGGTAATAAAGGTTTGATTTATGGTCAAACAAAATTGGTTTGCGAAAAATTTTCCAATGCAATGTCATCCTGAGCAAAGCGAAGAATCTCGTGTACATCAACGTGGATGCATTCGAGATTCTTCACTGGCGTTCAGAATGACAAATGTTTTTCGCAATTCATTTCTGATTGACTATAAAAAGCATTATGAATGTCCGCAAAGCATCAATGGTGGAACAGACGGATGCCTGTAAACGCCATGGTGATGCCGTATTTGTCGCAGGTTTCGATGACATGGTCATCACGTACCGAGCCGCCTGCTTGGGCGATGTATTCCACGCCGCTCTTGTGCGCGCGCTCGATGTTATCGCCGAAGGGGAAGAAGGCATCCGAGCCTAACGATACGCCTTTCAGCGTGTCCAGCCAAGCGCGTTTTTCTTCGCGGGTCAGCACTTCGGGCTTTTCGGTAAAGAACTGTTGCCACGTGCCTTCTGCCAATACATCGTCGTGGTCATCGCTGATGTACACGTCAATCGTGTTATCGCGGTCGGCACGGCGGATTTTCTCTACCCAAGGCAGGTTCAATACCTTTGGGTGCTGGCGCAGGTACCAGATGTCGGCTTTGTTTCCGGCAAGGCGGGTGCAATGGATGCGGCTCTGTTGTCCGGCACCGATGCCGATGGCTTGTCCGTCTTTCACGTAGCATACCGAATTCGATTGCGTATATTTCAGCGTAATCAGCGCAATCATCAGGTCGCGTTTCGCCTCGTCGGGCAAGTTCTTGTTCCGAGTCGGGATGTTGGCGAAGAGTTCCTCGCCGTTCAGCTTGATTTCGTTGCGCCCTTGTTCGAAGGTGATGCCGAACACGTCTTTATGCTCGATGGGAGCGGGACGGTAAGCGGGGTCAATCTGAATCACGTTGTATGTGCCTTTGCGTTTCGCTTTCAGGATAGCCAATGCTTCATCGGTATAGCCCGGAGCGATAACGCCGTCCGATACTTCACGGTTGATGAAGCGGGCGGTCTCTTCGTCGCATACGTCGCTCAGCGCGATAAAGTCGCCGTAAGAAGACATGCGGTCGGCCCCGCGGGCACGCACGTAGGCATTGGCGAGCGGCGAGAGGGGCAGGTCGCCTACGAAGTAGATTTGTTTCATCGTATCGTCCAGTTCCAGCCCGATAGCGGCGCCGGCGGGGCTTACGTGCTTAAACGAGGTAGCCGCGGGCATTCCCGTAGCTTCTTTCAGTTCTTTCACCAACTGCCATCCGTTCAGCGCGTCGAGGAAATTGATGTATCCGGGACGTCCGTTCAGCACCTCAATGGGCAGTTCTCCTTCTTGCATAAAGATACGGGCAGGCTTCTGGTTAGGGTTGCAGCCGTATTTCAGTTCGAGTTCTTTTGCCATAAGCTTTTTAGGTTAAAATGTTTGTTTGTGTGCAAAGATACGAGTTTTTAATGAAGAATGAAGGACTTTTGATAGTTAATAGTGAATAATGAACAGTGAATAACGGAGGAATTAGAGGCACGAAGTGGCTCCCAGCGAAGTCCCGATGGCGGTGAGAGATGGCGGCCAGCGTCTGAATCACAATCCCCAAATGTTTTCTTCTTGTTGTCCATAATAGAATAGTTTATTTAAGTTAGTTTTGAGTTTTCACCTTGATTACGTGGGCAAAGTTACGCAATCCGCTCCTCATGGCAATGGATTTAAAACGAGTGAGTGTAAAAATCTGTTAACAGAAGTGCGGAGATTTATTATATATCTATTTATGGTGCTGTAAATCAGTTGATTTTATTTTGTCCGTTTTATGTACATTCCTTGTGTTTATTTGTTTTCATAAACAACAGGCGTGACAGTGTGACAGTGTGACAATGTGACAATAATGTTTTTGTCGAAAAAGTGTGTGACTTGTTAAAAGGTTAAAAGTAGTATATATGTGTAACAAGTTACTTTTTTCTGATTCCTAAAAAAGTTATTGTCACATTGTCACATTGTCACATTTGTCACACTGCCACACTTTTTTTCTGCCTTCTAATCTGCATATATGTGCATAAGCCATACCATACAATTTACTTGCGTGAAACAGATAGTTGCGCCGCGCCGGGCAGGCGGGCGTTTTTATATTTCTAGACAAATGCTTTTCCGGAGTTCACCATTCACTAACAAAATGGTGTGTTTAATGTTGGGCGGATAAGAAAAACTTTCTATCTTTGCCCCCGCAACGGTTCGGGCGAATGAAGCCCGATTAAAAGGGAATCAGGTGAGAGTCCTGAACAGTCCCGCTGCTGTAAGTTCCGTACGAGAAGTGTCGCAAGCCATTCTTTTGCCACTGGATGTATTCCGGGAAGGCGGCTTGCCGACAGGAACAAGTCAGAAGACCTGCCGTGTGCCTGAGTGTCTTCACTGCTTTCGAGGAAAAAGCGTGGGATGATAAACGCAGCCCGCAGGCGGCTTCTTTTTTTATTCCCCTTTACACTTGACGCAGTGTTAGTTTTACTCACCACAGATTAACCGGTTTAATTGATTAATGGTTAATAACGGCTAATAGTTTTAATCTGTGTAATCTGTGGTGAAAACGCAAAATGAAACGAATGAAACACGTAATTAGCATCATCCTTGGAGTGTGCTTCCCCTTGGCAGGGCAGGCGCAGGCCGACACGGTGCGGGCGTATGCCTTGCCCGAAGTGACGGTGACGGATAGCCATCGCATCCGTGAGGTGCGCTCTGTAGCTCCGGTGCAATCGCTTTCGCGTGAAGAGCTGGAGCATCTGCACGCCTTGCAGTTATCGGATGCCGTGAAGCGCTTTTCGGGTGTCACGGTGAAAGACTACGGAGGGGTAGGCGGGCTGAAAACGGTATCTGTGCGCAGCTTAGGGGCGCAACATACGGTCATCGGGTATGACGGCATCGCTATAACCGATTGCCAGACAGGGCAAATAGACCTTGGGCGTTTCTCGTTGGAGAATGTAGGCCGGGTGGCATTGAGCAACGGGCAGGATGATAACATTTTCCAGCCCGCGCGTTTCTTCGCTTCGGCGGGTGTCTTGCATATCGAGACGCTGGCTCCGGAATTCGAAGCGGAAGAGCGTACCCATCTCCGTGCGAAGGTGAAGGCTGGCTCATGGGGGCTGGCGAATCCTTCGCTCCGGATAGAGCGGAAGGCGGGACGGAAATGGGCGTTGACCGGCGATGCGGAATGGATGTCTTCGGACGGGCGCTATCCGTTTACGCTATATTATGGGGACGAAAACGATGCTTCTTCGCGCGAGAAACGTCAGAACACAGAGGTGCGGACCTTGCGTGCCGAAGCCGGACTGTACGGGACGTTTTCCAGCCGTGAGCAATGGCGGCTCAAGGCTTATTACTATCAGTCTTCGCGCGGGCTTCCTGCAGCCGCTACGTATTATTACAATCATTCCAGCCAGCATTTATGGGACAAGAACGCTTTCGTGCAAAGCAATTACCGGAAAGAGTTCGGCCGGCGTTTCGCTCTTCGGCTTGCCGGGAAATGGAACTGGAGCTACCAGCGTTACCTCGACCCCGATTATAAGGGCAGCACGGGGCAGACGGAGAACAACTATTACCAGCAAGAGTATTATCTTTCGGCTTCGGCACTTTGGCGGGCGTTGGATAATCTTTCGTTCTCGTTGGCAACGGACGGAAGCGTGAACCGGATGAACGCCGACCTGCGCGCTTTTGCCAAGCCTGTGCGCTGCTCGTGGCTGACGGCACTGGCGGGGAAATACGTTACCGATCGGATGACGCTTTCGGCATCAGTATTGGCTACTTGGGTGCATGAAGACGCGGAGCAGGGAAACAGCGCGGGCATACACCGCAAGCTGAGTCCGTACGTGGGCGTATCGTTCAAGCCTTTTGCGGCTGAAGAGTTCCGCTTGCGCGCTTTTTACAAGGACATTTTCCGCTTGCCCAGTTTCAATGATTTATATTATGGGCAGACGGGTAATATCGGCTTGAAGCCCGAAAACGCCCGTCAGTTGAATGTCGGACTGACCTATACGAAACGTATTTGCGATGTCATTCCTTGCCTGACGCTTACCGCCGATGCTTACATGAACCGGGTGACCGATAAGATTGTGGCGATACCGACCAAGAATCTGTTTGTATGGAGTATGGTCAATTTAGGGAAGGTGGACATCAGAGGGGTGGATGTGACGGGCAGCCTTGGCATCCGTCCGTGCGAAGGATATGTTTTAAACCTTTCGGGCAATTATACGTATCAGCGTGCGTTGGACGTGACGGACCCCGACCCTTCTACCGCCGAAGGGAAGACATACAAGCATCAGATTGCCTATACGCCCCGGGTGTCGGGGGCGGGACAAGCTGTGCTGGAAACGCCGTGGGCGGACTTGTCGTATGCTGTGCTGTTTTCCGGAAAGCGGTATATGTTAGGCCAGAACATTGCCGAAAACCGCTTGCCCGGATATACCGACCATAGTGTCTCGGCACGCCGTGAGTTCCGTTGGCGGGAGGTTTCGGCTTCGGTGGCGGTGGAGGTATTGAACTTGGCGGATAAGAATTATGAGATTGTGAAAAACTTCCCGATGCCGGGGCGTTCGTTCCGGGTAACGGTCGGCATAGACTATTGACAAGACGATGAAGAAAAAGATACTTGGACTAATCGGAATATTTTTGTCGCTGGCGGTTGCTTGCGATGATTTGGAAGACAAGCCCGCATTGCCGGATAACGGACAAGAAACGGTGCACGATGATGGTACGGCGGAAATGTATGTCCTCTGCGAAGGCCTGTTCAATCTGAACAACAGTACATTAGCACGCTATTCTTTCGAAACGGATGCCTGTATGCCCGATTATTTCCGGACGATGAACCGCCGGGGATTGGGCGATACGGCAAACGATATGGATATATACGGAGGAAAGTTGTATGTCGTGGTGAATGTGTCGAGTACGGTCGAAGTGATTGATTTGCATACCGGCTTGTCGGTAGGGCAGGTTTCTTTCGTAGCGGAGGACGGCAGTTCGCGCCAGCCGCGTGCCGTTGCTTTCGACGGAGGCAAGGCGTATGTATGCTCTTACGACGGGACGGTGGCTCGTATTGACACCGCTTCGCTTCAGGTGGAGGCGTTGGCGGAGGTCGGGCGGAATCCTGAAGACTTGTGTGTGCAGGACGGAAAGCTTTATGTATCTAATTCGGGCGGCCTCGATTGGGAAGGCATCGGAGTGGACCGTACAGTTTCAGTAGTGGATTTGGATGCGTTTCGTGAAGTGAAACAGATTGAAGTCGGTCCGAATCCGGGTAAAATACTTGCCGGACAAGCGCATACAGTATGGGTGGCTACGTATGGCGAGAATATAGAAGAGGGTGATTATTACTTGGTGAAAATCAATGCGCAAACCGATGTCGTTGAGGCGGTTTACGATGAGCCGGTAATGGACTTTGCCATCGATTACAACCTTGCTTACTTATATAATTATGATTATCAGACCAGCCAGTCTTCGGTTAAGGTCTTCGACTTGGCTTCGGGAAAGGTAGTCCGCGAGCAATTCATCACCGATGGGACGAAGATAGAGCGTCCGTATGCCATTGCGGTCAATCCGTATAGCAGCAATGTCTATATCACGGAAGCGTACAATTATCAGGTGGAGGGCGACTTGCTTTGCTTTGCTCCCGATGGGAAACTGATGTTCCGGTTGAATGGGGTAGGGCTGAATCCGAATACCGTGTTGTTCCGCGATGTGTCTGCCTCTGTGGACGATTCCGGCTCGGAAGACAATCCGGATGCACCTTCGGCTTTTGCCGATAAGGTGTTCGAGTATGTTCCGGCTCCTACGCAATTCATGAATACCGTTACGGTGGCATATCAAGAAGGGTTTGATGAGGAAGACAGGTTGAGCCTGGCTTCCGAGCGGCTTCGCAAACGTTCGCTCTTGTCCTTAGGGGCGTACGGAGGATATATTGTGGTGGGTTTCTCCCAGCCTGTCCCCAATGTGGAAGGAGCCTATGATTTTAAAATCTATGGCAATGCCGACTACAATCCGAATGCTTGGCAAGACCGTCCGGGAGGAAGCGCCGAGCCGGGCATCGTGCTGGTTTCGAAAGACGAGAACGGGAACGGGATGCCCGATGACCCGTGGTATGAACTGGCTGGAAGCGAATACGGGAAAGATACGGAGACGCGTGATTACGAGATAACTTATTATCGTCCTCAGCCTGAAAATGCCGATGTGCGTTGGACGGACAATCAGGGGAACGAAGGGTATGTGTATCGGAATGATTTTCATACACAAAATTCGTATTATCCGGCATGGGTGGAAGAAGACCGGATAACATTCCGTGGCACACGCCTGGAAGACAATGCGGTGGAAGAAAACGGCATTTGGGTGGGTTATGCCTACGATTGGGGCTATGCCGACAATCATCCGAATGATACGGAATTTTCGCAATTTAAGATAGAATGGGCGGTAGATGCGGAAGGGCATCCGATACAGCTTGATGAAATTGATTTTGTAAAGATTTATACAGCCGTTAACCAGTATGCCGGACAGGTGGGCGAGTTGTCTACAGAAATAACCGGAGTGGAGAATCTTCATTTCGGACAATGAAAAGCAATTATTTATTAATCAATTAAATCAATAAAACAAATGAAAAAGTTAATGTGGATTTGTGCGGCATTGTTATGTGTGTCGCTTTGGAGTTGCAGTGATGAAGACGGTCAAAGTCCGAAGGTAGAAGTTGTTGCGAGTTTTGAAGGATTATTGAGTGAACCGAATAGTTCCTATCTTGCAACGGAAGGGGAGGCAGATGGATATTATATGAAAACATCTTTCAATGACCTGCAAAAGTTGGTTTCTTTCACTCATTATTTTAGCGAGTGGGGATTTGGAGGCGGATTTACATACACCAACTGTACGGATGTGACAACGCCGGGATATACTAATTTGAGTGCGGTTACCGGTAAAGGAAAGAATGGCAGCGTTTATCTTACCAGCAATGCAAGTAGCTTTACCGTAGCCCAAATCACTAACCTCCAGCCTGAAAAATACCAGTTCAAAGGGGCATGGGTGACCAATACGACTTACGGTTATTTAGCGATAAAAGACGGTAATGACGGGGCTGGTTTGGTTACGAAATTTGACGAAGGAGATTGGTTTAAGCTGACGGCTGTCGGCCATGCTTCCGATGGAACCGAAACGGGCAGTGTCGATTTTTATTTGGCTGACTTCCGTGACGGGAAAAGTACCGTAGTGAATACGTGGGAATGGTTTGATTGGAGCGCATTGGCAAATGCCGCTTACATTACGTTCGAGTTGGAATCGACCGATATGGGCGATTATGGGATGAATACGCCTTCTTATTTCTGTCTTGACGGAGTGACGTTGCAGGAATATTAAACCTTTCTTAGGAAAAGAATCGCAAGGGTTCATTTATTGAAGAAAATCTTCGGTGAATGAACCTTTTTTTCTTTATCTTTGTGTGTTGAATATTTAAAATCTATAAGATTATGATTGATGAATTACTGGAGTTTAATCGTGCTTTTGTAGAGAACAAAGGTTACGAAAAATATGTGACTACGAAGTATCCCGACAAGAAGATAGCAATTGTTACATGTATGGATACACGCTTGGTAGAATTGATTCCGGCGGCATTGGGCTTGCGTAACGGGGATGTGAAGATGATAAAGAATGCGGGTGGTACGGTGACCCATCCTTTCGGCAGTGTGATGCGGAGTCTATTGGTCGGTATCTATGAGTTAGGTGTGGAAGAGATTATGATTATCGGTCATACTGATTGCGGAGCGCAACACATGGATAGTCAGGTGATGCTTCGCCACATCAAGGAGCACGGCGTTTCGGATAGAGATATTGAGATGATGGAGTATTGTAATGTTGATTTGCAATCATGGCTGAGTGGTTTCGACGATGTGGAACAATCGGTACGTGGTAGTGTTCATTTGGTAAAGCATCATCCGTTAGTACCGAAAGATGTAGTAGTGCGAGGGTTTATTATAGATTCGGTTACTGGAAAATTAACGGAATTCGAAAATATCGACTGATAACAGAAAATAATTTTCTCTCTCTATATATATTATATAAAGGTGTCTTTATGAGTAGCAAGCTCAGTTAGTTAGGCAGGGATTGTTAGTTGTAACAATCTGTTAGTCAGTATATTTATTATTTTATTTAAAAAAAGTCGAAAAAAAGTCCTTGCAATCTATTGCGAAATCGGATAAAAGGCGTACTTTTGCACCCGCTTTCCGGAAGGGACGCCCCTTGCAAGGGGCTGCGTTGCCGGAGCGGCGAAAAAAAGTTCTCGAAAAATTTGCGGGGATGAAAAAAACGCCTTATCTTTGCAAACGCTTTCCCTCTCAAACGGGGAGAGTTTGAAATGAGTTCTATGATAGGATTTGGATAGGAGACGACGAGGAAAAGAGAGAGTCAATTCCGAAACAATGATTTAAGGAAGATAAAGGACGGGATCCGGGACAGAGATTAGATTAAGGAATTATACAATGAAGAGTTTGATCCTGGCTCAGGATGAACGCTAGCTACAGGCCTAACACATGCAA
>CASFRN010000136.1 GCA_949296855.1 uncultured Bacteroides sp.
CAAACATTCGAATAAGCAGTCAAGATACATTGCCAGACAAGGATACCATTGTCTACGACATACCGGAATGCTGCCTTTGGTACGCCAAAGACTTGCCGGATGAATACAAGGATAAGCCCGTTTCCATGTGGGCGGAACATAGTGTATATTGGGAGAATGTGCACGCCGTCAATATATTTGTATCAAATCCAACGAACGCACAACTATCATTCGGGAGGTATTGGGACATAGATGTTTGGAAGGAAGAGAAATGGGTTTCCCCGGAAATGAAAGTTTCCTGCATGATATGGCCTGATGACGAATTTATAATGCATAAAGGCATGTTGTTGCATTGTTTCCGTTTTCCTGTTGGTAAATATTATCATCTGCCCAAAGGGAAATACCGGATAAGCAAACCCTTCGGCTTGGCAGGAAAGAGTATAGAGTTGAATACAGAATTTGAAATCAAATAGTCTTTTTATGAAAACAAACGTGTTAGCATTAGTTATCAGCCTGTGGGCGACCTTTTCGCTGCAAGCGCAGACAAACGAACGTTACATCGAAGTGACAGGTACATCCGAAATCGAGATTGTTCCCGACAAAATCCATTACCTCATCGAAATCCGCGAATACTTCGAAGAAGAGTTTGACGGGAAATCGAAGCCCGAAGAATACCGTACCAAAGTGCCCTTATCGGAAATAGAACAAGGATTGAGGGATGCACTTACCCAAGCTGGCATCTCGCCCAACGCCGTCCGTACACAAGAAATCGGCGACTATTGGCGCCAGCAAGGACAGGACTTCTTAGTTTCCAAGAGCTTTGACATTACACTGACCGACTTCAATCAGATAAATGAAATAGTCAGGCGAATAGATACAAAAGGCATACACACCATGCGTATAGGCGAGTTGGAAAACAAAGACATGCCGGCATATCACCAAAAAGGAAAAATCGAAGCGTTAAAGGCTGCACAACAGAAAGCCGCTTACCTGGTAGAAGCATTGGGCAAGAAATTAGGCAATGTCATACGCATCGTAGAAGAAAGCAGCAACACGGCTTTTCCGTTTGCACAAAGCAATGTGCTTTCTTCCGATGCGGCATCATTCGACAGTTTCCGCACCATCAAGAAAAACTATTCCATCCTCGTGCGTTTTGAAATCATAGATTAGGAACATTTCACCGCAGCGGACACAGAGTTCTACAAAAAAGATAACGAATCCGAAAATAGCCTGTGTAGGGGCGTATCGCATACGCCCGAATAAGCCAACTCATCCACGAAGATGTTTTCTGGGCGTATGCGATACGCCCCTACAGAGGATGTTTGCGGTATTCAATTTTTATTGAACGGTAACTTGAAAGAGAATGGCTCATCAATGTGAGACCAGCTTCAATCCGATAATGGAGGCTATCAAAGTAGAGATGAAGAAAAGACGGAGAAAGGATACCGGCTCGTGAAAGAACACGATGCCAAGCACCACTGTACCTACCGCACCAATACCTGTCCACACCGGATAGGCTGTACCGATAGGCAACGTCTGCACTGCCTTTGCCAACAATACCATACTTAATGTAAGACTCAGCAAGAAACCGGCACCCCAAAGATACCAGTCGGTGCCCGATGCTTCTTTCATCTTACCCAAACAAAAAGCAAAGCCGGACTCAAAGAATCCGGCAACAATCAGAATAATCCAGTTCATACGGCTTTCTTATTTCTTTTAATAGAATGTGGAGGCAAAGATACGATTTTTTATTCACACCACACCTTGCAAACTATTTATTTTAGAAGCTGTTTTGAATTTATCGTGCGATGATTTGGGATGAGTTTTTGAGGCATTTTCGCTTCTGTGATGAGGAAAGATAGCGGGCTATCTGACGAAGAACAGGAGCGAAAAGGACCAAAAAATCGCCCAAAGCACACACGAAAACG
>CASFRN010000137.1 GCA_949296855.1 uncultured Bacteroides sp.
GGATACGCGTTACTCACCCGTGCGCCGGTCGCCATCGGTCTTAGCAAGCTAAGACCATGCTGCCCCTCGACTTGCATGTGTTAGGCCTGTAGCTAGCGTTCATCCTGAGCCAGGATCAAACTCTTCATTGTATAATTCCTTTTGTCTAATCTCTGTCCCGGATCCCGTCCTTCTTTCTTCCTTACCGGAATTGACTCTCTCTCTTCCTCGTCGTCTCCTATCCAAATCCTATCATAGATCTCCTAAGCGCTTCAGGGACCGGACGCCGCATCAGCTGCGTTGCTCCCCGAAAGCGAGTGCAAAGGTACGGCTTTATTCCGATCCTGCAACTAATCAAACAACTTTTTTCTTAACTTTTTTGAGAAAAACAAATCAAACGTCTGATAAACAGCACTTAAAAAACAAAAAACCATAAAATAAACTTAAATTCAGAAACATTAAATACACCTTTATTTATATTATAAAACACGAGAAACAGACAAATGTTTTTACAACAATAATCTCAGTTCCTATGTTTGTAATGCGCTAACAAGAAATAGCATAAAGTAATTACGTAAGCAAGTGTACAAAATTAAGTGATATTATGAAGAAACGCAGATTTTCGCAAATTCACGCAGATTGAATTTATTATTTGCGAAAATCTGCGTGAATCTGCGTTTCCCAACAGACACTTGATATAAGCTAATTATGAACAGCTACTTATACCGTAAAAGAAGCAGCCAAACATCATATTATGATGAATGGGCACGAGGCAGTACGCCCTACAAGACGGTTCGGTGGATCATATGCTGGGAGTTTCGAGATGGAAATCAACAAACTGCCCCCCAATAATCATTCGCATGTCAACTCTACCTTGCTCATCAGTTGGTTTTGCATGTAACATTGTATAGCCCGCTCCAAATGGCTGCCGACTTACCTGAGTAACGTACCGTCTGTTTGGACGTTTCCGTCAAGCTTGGGGTCAAGTTTCTACATATCCAGGATAGCTAAAACAGTACCATTTTCAACGAAGTGCCTACTGATACAATACCATTATTGAAGAAATCAGGAAAGACGCATCCACCAAGTTATTTTCATGGAAAGATTAATAATCTTGCAAGACAAACAGGTATATGGCACCATCAAATCAAGATACGCTTTTTCTTATAATTCGCACGGAAGTCTTTCGGCGATACCATTTTCTTCTTCTTGAAGATGCGGTTGAAATTTGAAAGGTTATTGAATCCCGATTCGTAACAGATTTCAGCAATGCTCATGGTGGTATCTACCAACATGCGCAGGGCATAGCCCAAACGGATATCGGTGATGTAGTCTTGCAGGGTTTTGCCCGTACGGAGCTTGAAGAAGCGGCTGAACGATACTTCTGTCATGCCCACCATATCCGCTAATTGCCCCAACCGGATTTCTTCCTTGTAATGCTTATTGATATAATCCTGCACTTTCTGTACTCTCCGGCTATCCGAATGTTGCTCAATTTTGGCGAACGAGGAACTGGAGAGCACGCGGGCTTCATCGGTAAACATAGACAACTCATACAATAAAGTAAGGAAACGGGTCACGGCATAAAAGCCTTTCGTATCGGGCAAACCGTCAAGTAAAGAATAGACTTTCATAATAGCAGGCATAGGAAAACACAACCCATTCTGCGCTTTATCAAACATCTTAGTTACCCGGTCAAACTGATTTGTAGCAAGTAAAGTCTTCATAAATTGAGGAGAAAATTGGATGGTGATTTCGCGTACATCCTTGCTTGTGCAATCGTGTTGCTCCCACACGTGTTCCAAGTCGGGGCTGGTGATAAGCACTAAATCATAGTCGCCGATTACTTCCGCCGAGTCTCCCACAATGCGCAGTACGCCGGGTGCATTGATGACAAAGTTCAGCTCGAATTCTTTGTGGCAATGCATCGGGTAGGTAAATTCGCTTTTTCTCCGGTCTGCAATGTAGAAGCAATCTTTCTCCGAAAGGGGAGTGATTTCGCGGATAACGTTCTTGTCTTGTACTATCATGGTATTTGGTTTTAAGGTTCACCACAGATTACACAGATTTAACCAATTAAGAGTAAATAAATAATAACGATATGCAGTTGCTTATTAACTATTAATTGTTCATTATTAATTAGTTAAATCTGTGTAATCTGTGGTGAATGATATATTCATTTCTTGGTATAGTCCGATTGGTTTTCTACGCCTTGTATATCCCGTTGGGTGACGGTTCCAGTGAAGAGCCCGGTCAGTTCTTCCCAGCTTAGGGAGGTGTCGGGCTGGAATTGTGCCGACTTTGCATAACGGAGCAGGGCGGTACGGAACTGGTTGCCTTCGGGTGTGTGCTGAATAGCATTGAGGTCGGTGGTGCAGACCAAGAGCTTGCCTTTCCCGATGCGGAACTCGAAGACGATGCCTAACTTGTGGTTGCGTTCGATGTTGTCTATCACTTGCAATACGGGGCGGTACACTTTACGGGTGTTATCTAATATCATCGGACGTGAGTTTCGGGCGATGCTCCACCATTGCCAGTCGCTATGTTCTTCGGTGGGGAAATGCCGGAACAAAGGATGTGCGGGGTCTGCCAATATGGACATGGTGCCCGGAGAGACTTCTTTGTCTGCATTTTCCGATATGGTCTTGAACATGGCGTAATTCCAATAGTCGGGCGTGAACATGCCGCCTACGCTTTGTTTCTCGATGTCTTTGTGGCGCGAGAGCAAGAGCACCGTAGCCCCTTTCGCTAATTTTGATTTTACTTGCTTGCTAAGTATGGAGTCGATGTAAATCCCGTCCGTGTCCTCTTGGTCTTCGGGATATACCCAGAGGTGGTAATAATTGTGGTACGTTCCGGTTTGCAAGTTCAGAGTAAGGCGTTGGGCGGTTTTCAGATCATTCAGGGGAAGTTCGATGTTCCCTATTGGGGTTACGTTGCCTTGGGGAGCGGAGCAGGCAAGGGTGCCTTGCTTTTCCCATGTCCCGTCATCCGATATCAATTGCCAGCGGATAGGGGTGTTCCAATCGTTTTCCTCGTAATTTGAGAGGGCTATACGCATTTGGAGCGTTTGGGTATTCCGCCAGCAGAAGTCTTTCATTTCCGCTAAGGGGACTACCGGAGCGCAGAAGCCATAGAAAGTTTCAGGGTCTACAATGCCTTTGGTTTCCATAAAAGCATCGAGTATGCCTACTAATGCCGAGCCTTGCCCGGGGTAATCTTGCAAGTCGAGCATTTGGAATCCTCCGAATCCGGGCGTGCGTAGGGCGTATTCGATATCGGCTTTGTAGCATTCTACAGAGAAATGTCCCGTAGCGCGGTGGAAGGTTTCGGCTTGGTCGTACAAATGATTCTCTTTCAGGCGTTCGCGGAAGATTTCTAAGTTATAAGGGTATAACACGCCTTTGTATTTCGGAATCTGTTGGTAATCGGGATAGATTTGGAACTGGCAGGTCTCGTGTCCTATTACCGGACGAGGGCATCGGGCAATGGCTTGCGCATAGTTGGCTATCGTATTGGGACGGGTATTGTTGAGGATTCCGCCCTTTTCCGCATCCACATAGGCGAAGGAGGTACGCACATGGGTGGAATATCCTTCGCCTCCGCCTACCCGGCATGTCACGAAAAAGTCTTCCCCGTCTTGCGGACCTTTCCAGCCCAAATTATTGTTCGAACCGAAGCAATACAGGTGGCGAGGGTCTTTCTGCCGGAAGTCGGAGAGCCATTCGCGCATCACTTCCACTTCGCCGTTCAGTTCATTTCCTAAGCCCATCATCATAAACGAAGGATGATTGCCCAACCAGTCGAGCATCATGTCGCCTTCCCGTTTCAAGAACGTGTTGAGGTTGGTATTCTTCCGTTCGATGGTTCCCCATAGGGGCAATTCGATTTGGAAATAGATGCCTTCGATGTCGGCGGCTTTCAGGGCAGCTTCGGAAGGCGTGTACGAGTGGCATCGGTAATGGTTGATGCCGTAACGCTTTGCGGTCTGGAACACTTTGCGCCAGGACTCTACATCCATCGGAGCATAGCCGATCAGAGGAAAAACACAAGCATCGTGCTTGCCTCGAAGGAAAATTTTCTTATCGTTCAATACGAATTGGGTGCCTTCGGTACGGAACTCGCGCATGCCGAAATCTACGCTCTGTGTGTCGTGCGTATGGTCGGTATCAAGGCTGATGCGAAGCCGGTAGAGGGCAGGATGAAACTCACTCCAGAGCAGAGGCGAGTCTCCCATGTCGAGGGTAAGGGTAAACGAAGTCGTTCCGGGCTGGACGGGTATTTTTTGTTCCAGTGTGGGGAGGATATGGGTTTCGGGTGTATTCCATGCTTCGCCTTCGATGCGTACGGTAGCATCTTCATACCGCTCGGTGCATACGGTCAGCTTTACGAGGGCACATTTCCGGATGAGTGAGGGGTAGACCTCTACCTTATTTATATAGGCTTCATCGCGGGCTTCGATGCCGAACTGTCCCAAGATACCGTTCCAGTTGGTCTGAGTGGCATCGCTCCAAGCATGCGAGCCTTGTATCTCTTTGGGTACAGAGGTTTCGGAATTATCTATCCGGATAGCGATGTGATGCTTGCCCGGCTGGAGAGGAGGAAGCTCATAGCAATGCGGGGCATAGAGGTGGGTCAGGCTTCCGATGCTGTCTCCGTCTATCCAAAGCGTGCTGGGCTTGGTGCGTTCCATAATCAGGCGGAGCTTCTTTCCCGCAAAGTCTTCGGGCAAAGTGAAATCACGTTCGTAGGTCACTTGTCCGCTATACGCATAGAGACGGGTCAACTGGGAAGTGGCATACGGCTCTTGTGCCGGATTGCCTAACTTATTCTCATCGGTGGTGCCCGGAAGGGAACAGGTTCCTAAAGAGCTTTCCCACGTGCCAGACAAGGGAAGAAAAGGGCGTTCTTGGGCTTGTGCGCACAAGAAGCAGAGCATAGTTGCAAGCGAAAGAAAGAATTGTTTCATTGTAGTTGTTAGTTTTTATTCACCACAGATTACACAAATTTTATAGGATTATTTCCTTTGTGAGATTTTGTGATGAATAATTTTGTAAATCTGTGTAATCTGTGGTGAGAATCTTATTTGCCGTATTTTGCTTTGATGCCCGGCAATTCTTTCCGGATATCGGCGATACGGGTGGCATCACTGGGGTGCGTGCTCATAAATTCGGGTACAGAGCCTCCGCTTCCAGCCGACATCTTTTGCCAGAACCCAATGGCTACATCGGGATTATAGCCCGCAATGGTCATGAATACCAGTCCCATATAGTCGGCTTCCGATTCGTGCTTGCGTGAGAAAGGAAGCATCATGCCGTATTGGGCGCCAATGCCATATACCGTACCCGCTACTTTCTGTACTGCTGCACTCTTATCGCTTACCAGCGAATTGAGGATATTTGCCCCGTATTGTGCCATTACCTGTTGGCTCAGACGTTCGTTGCTATGCTTTGCTACGGCATGCGCCACTTCGTGTCCTACCACTACCGCTAATTCGTCATCGGAAGAAACCAGTTTCATTAATCCTTCATAAACTACAATCTTTCCGCCCGGCATACAGAAGGCATTCACTTGCGGGTCTTGCACCAAATTGAATTCCCAAGCGAAGTTCTTGATTTCCGATGCCATGCCATTCGCACGCAGATAGGTTTCCGTAGCGGATGCAATCTTTTTCCCAACACGCACTACCATAGCGGTTTGTGCGGAATTGGTTGATTTCTTAGCCGACTTGATGTAGTCGTTATATTGGGTCAGACTGGAAGAAAGCACTTCGCTATCCGATACCAAAAGCATTTGTTTCCGTCCGGTAAGCGGGACGGTAGAGCAGCTTGCTAAGAGGAGTGAGGCAAGCAGAAACAGGGTGAAGTGTAGTTGTTTCATTATTTGTATAAGATTTTTAGAGAACAGATGCTATTTTACGTAATTCCGTTAGTCTTTCCATGAATGAACTGTCTTTGCGCATTTTCCGCAAGTTATAATCGGTTTGCAAAGCAAGCAATGGCTCTGCATCAATTCCTAAGATTGCTTCGAATAACAAAGCCATCTTTTCGGTCAGAGGTCGTTTGCCGTTCAATATCTCGTTTAAAGCCGAATAGGGCACTCCCATTTGTTGTGCCAATTTATGCTGGGTAATACCTCGGTATTCGATTTCATCTTTCAGAATCGAGCCTGGATGAGTCGGATATGCCGATTCGATGTTATTGGCAATCATATTAGGGTCAACTCCTTGTATTGTTATCATAATTCGTTTATTTATAGTGGTTTGATAATTCAGTTATGTTACATATCGTGGCAATGGTTTCGCCGTCTTTTATTCGTTCTTCAAATTCAATCCGGTATTGATCATTTACTCTTACAGAAGATAATCCGGTTTTATCGCCTTTCAGCTTTTCGTATCTTAGTGAATTATATTGGCGTAATATAGATACATCACGTGATTTTTTCATCATGTTAATTATATCAATGTATTTTCGGACAATGTTAGGTTGGAAACGATGCTTTTTGTCTGCACATGTTCCAGTCTTATACATTATTTGCAGGTATTCTTTGTCGAATATGATTTCCATTACCTTTATTCTTATAGCAAACTAACAATAGCAAAGGTAATTAATTATTTTGATTCTTCACAAAATAAGTGAAGAATATTTCTGCATTTAACTGATTAATCCATACATCTGTAGCAAAAAAGATAAAACAGTATCATTTATATTACTGGAATATGCCTATTTTTGCAACTGTATCATTTAAAACAAATTATCATGAAAAACAGGAAAGCAAGAACCTTTTTGTTGGCTGGAGCGGCTCTTCTCGCTTCCGGCGTGTGGGCACAAGGGCAACCCGTGTGCCTTTCTACTCCCGAAACCTCGTTGGTGATTGATGCGCCGCAAGGGGGAGAATTGAAGTATGTATATTATGGTGCGAAATTAGACGATGCGGACTTGAGCCAAATCGATGCGGTGCGCACGTGCAATCATGCCGCTTATCCGGTGTATGGGATGAATACTCCCGCCGAAGTAGCTCTCTCGGTACGTCATGCCGATGGGAATATGTCTACTCAAATGGTGGTAGAAAGCGTGGCTACTACGAAAGCTGATAATACTCAAGAAGTCACGGTGCGATTGAAAGACAAGGTCTATCCGTTTTATGTGGACGTATGCTATCGGGCTTACCAGGATGTAGACATCATTGAGACTTGGACTGAAATCACGAATGAGGAGAAGAAACCCGTTGTGCTCAACCAGTTTGCTTCGGCTTACCTGCCTATCCGCAGGGGCAATGTATGGCTTTCCAGCCTCTATGGCTCGTGGGCGAATGAAGGTAGATTAGTTCAAGAACCCTTAGAGCCGGGAATGAAAATCATCAAAAACAAGGACGGTGTACGCAATTCGCATACGGCACATGCCGAGGTGATGTTCTCGCTCGACGGGCATCCGCAAGAGAACGAAGGACGGACTATTGGTGCGGCACTTTGCTATACAGGAAATTATAAACTTCGCGTTGATACCGATGATAGCGATTATCATCAATTCTTTGCAGGCATCAACGAAGAAAATTCCCAATATCAGTTGGAAAAAGGAGAAACCTTTGCCACTCCGGTACTTGCCTTGACTTACTCGGATGAGGGATTAAGCGGAGCCAGCCGGAACTTCCACCGGTGGGGGCGCACGTATAAGTTGGCGCATGGCAATGTGCCCCGCAAAATCCTGCTGAATAGCTGGGAAGGCGTTTATTTCGACATCAACCAGCAAGGTATGGAACAGATGATGGCGGATATCGAGTCGATGGGAGGCGAATTGTTCGTGATGGATGACGGATGGTTCGGAGACAAATACCAACGCAATACCGACAATTCTTCGTTGGGCGACTGGGTGGTAGATACCCGTAAATTGCCCGAAGGCATTGAAGGACTGATTCGCGATGCGAAAAAGCATCATGTGGGTTTCGGTATTTGGATAGAACCGGAAATGTCGAATACCCTGAGCGAACTGTACGAGAAGCATCCCGAATGGATTCTGAAAGCTCCCCAACGTGACCCGGTTTTAGGACGTGGAGGAACGCAGGTGGTGCTTGACTTGGCGAATCCGGAAGTGCAGGATTTTGTGTTCGGCGTAGTGGATAATCTGATGACCAAGCATCCCGAAATCGAGTATATCAAATGGGATGCCAATATGGCGATTATGAACCACGGTTCGAATTACCTGACCGAAGAGAACCAAAGCCAGATGTATATTGAGTATCATCGTGGTTTCGAGAAGGTATGCGACCGCATCCGTGCCAAATATCCTGACTTGACCATTCAGGCTTGTGCCAGCGGAGGAGGGCGTGCTAACTGGGGATATTTGCCTTGGTTTGACGAATTTTGGGTGAGCGATAACACCGATGCCCTCCAACGCATTTACATGCAATGGGGTACTTCGTATTTCTTCCCGGCTATTGCTATGGCATCCCATATCAGTGCCGCACCCAATCACCAGACTTTCCGCACCATTCCGCTCAAGTACCGTATTGATGTTGCGATGAGCGGGCGTCTCGGTATGGAAATCCAGCCCAAGAACATGACCGATGAAGAGAAGGAGCTTTGCCGCAAGGCGATAGCCGATTACAAGGTGATTCGTCCCGTGGTGCAATTCGGTGATATTTACCGTTTGCTTTCTCCATACGACCGCTTGGGCGTGGCTTCTCTGATGTACGCTTCACCCGAAAAAGACAAGGCGGTATTCTATTGGTGGAAGATGGAAACGTTTGTAAACCAGCATTTGCCTCGTGTATGCATGGCAGGTCTCGACCCAACGAAGATGTACCGCATCAAGGAGTTAAACCGCATCGATAACGAGCCTCTTCCATTCGAAGGGAAATCGTATTCGGGCAAGTTCCTGATGGAGAACGGTTTGGAAATCCCCTATACGCATAAGGTGGATTATCACAAGCAGAATGATTATGCCAGCCGTGTGCTGTATCTGGAAGCGGAATAAACTAATGAAGAATGAAAAAATTAAGAATGAAGAATCCCCCCATGCGGACGGGACAATTCTTCATTCTTAGAAACTGTTTTGAATTTATCGTGCGATGATTTGGGATGAGTTTTTGAGGCATTTCCACTTCTGTGATGAGGAAGATAGCGGGCTATCTGACGAAGAACAGAAGCGGAAAGGACCAAAAAATCGCCCAAAGCACACAC
>CASFRN010000138.1 GCA_949296855.1 uncultured Bacteroides sp.
ATCTATTGCACGTACTTTTTTGTCTTTCATTTCTCTATTTTTCAAATCTTTTTATATGATATAAAGATACTGAATAATATCGAGATATACAAATAATGATCTGGTTATTAATTGTTTAAAATCTTTCAACCACTTATGATTTGTAATCCGTTGGAGCTTATTGGTGGATTTGTAATCCAAATTATTTATATAGTTTTTAATAAAGTGATTACAAATCCCGATGTATCATACCATCGGATTGCAAATCCGATGGAACGGAGTTTTTTAGTTTTTGAGTTGACAAGGCTACAGGAAATAGCAATTGTCTTCTTGACTCCTTAACTTCTTGACTCCTTGACTCCTTATTTTAGTTCAATCTTCAAAATCAATATCAGGGAAGACATCCTCGATACTCCAATCCGGGACAGTCACTCCCACACTGACATCTTTACCCTTGATTTCGATACGCAATGGAAGCTCAGCCTCCTGCTTTGAAATGTCAATTTCAGGATTATTTTTAAGGAACTCTTCAACATCAAGAGTGTAGAACGGCTCTGCACTATCACCGGCATACAATGCAATTTGCGCCGGATGTTTATCGTCGAGTCTGAAAGTGCAAAGCTGCCCGACATATAAATCCTTGTTGTCCTGTTTTTCAATCTCGGGATAATAGTTTCTGCGTTGTGGGCATATACGGTTGTCGAAGAACACGCGGCAAGGCATATTCCTCATTTCTACAGTCAGGGATTCACCCTGTTTTCCCGGTGTGGTTGTGGTTTCATATCCTGCAATTTCCAGATATACTTTCATGTGTGAAGACTCGAAGTTCATCGTGTCACGGAATCCAACATTCTCACCCTCCACGTTCAGCTGTATTCTTCCAAGATAATTTGGGTCGTTGCCGGTAAGCATCGTCTCGTCATCCTGGAAAAAGCCGGGATGGGCAAAATGTATCATATTCAAATCTCCGATTTCAAGGTCGCTCACCTGTGTGCGTTCTCCTGTGTTGGCAAGAGCCACAAGTGTATATTCTCCCTGTGGGAGATTCAGACGGGTGCCGTGATTTTTTTCCAGAGAATCAGAAGATACCACCGTGCTGAGCACCAGTTTCTCTTCATGGTCGAATACATACAAATCCACGTCTTTAATTTTCTCCGTCAATATTTCGGACATCCCGTCTCCCTTGTAGCTGAAATACAGGAACTGCCCCTGCGTATTGCAGATGCAGTCCGTCAGCAGATCCTCGCGTATGCAACTGCCAAAGGACATTATGATTAATAGACCTGTTATGAATTTTATGTATCGCATTTCTTTTCAGTTTTTTATTGTCCGAAAACCCGCGGGGAGGGGGTGTTGCAAAACTAATTTAAACACGGAGGCACAGAGAACACGGAGATTTTTTTGTTCTTTTTTATACTCTATATATTATCTCTGCAACTTTGCCTCTGTGTTTGATTTTTCCGTTTTGCAACACCCTCCTCCGGGGTGTGGATTATTTTGGTTGTTTTAGTGCCGGGAGGGATTAGAAGCTTGGTGTCACTGCAACGATATCCCAATCTACTGTTGTAACAGTTACATTAACCTTTATTTCATCATCACTCCAGTTATCACGGATATTTGTTGTTTCAAAAGCATAATCAAACTGATAAATTTTTCCCGGTTCAGGATTAACAACTTGTCCTGCACTATTACGGAAGGCTGTTGTAACAACATAATCTTTACCTGATTCAGCTCCATCAGTAACTTTTACACGAAGACGGATATTTGCCAAAACCTGGTCTGTAGCATCAGAAAGAGTTCCATCAATTGTTGAACCTGAAGTTACAGGGAAGAAGTTGTAGGCGAAAGTGGCTGAGCCTCCCGCTGTCTTAGTCATCTCAACAGTCTTTTCAGAGCCATCGCCTTGCAGAGTATTACTATAATCTGAACTTTCAGTTTTATCATATGCCCAAGTCCAATCTGCTGCATCACCCAAAAATACATACTGACCGTCGGAAGCTGAAGATGTTCCCGGTTCTAATATCTTGGTAGCATCCATCAACTGTGTCAACGCTGTTCCGCCAAGGGTCATAGTATTGTAATAGTCAAACAAACCGATACCATTGACTTCCACTGTTGCAGATTGTGAAATACCACTTCCTGCAGGAGTAACGAATTTACAAGATACTTTACTTACCTCAAGACGTGAAACGATAGGTTTGATAGATACTGCTGCTTCGTATATTCCATCACCGTCAGAGTCAGTTATATTATTTTCTGTTTTTCCGAACAAAGTCATAACAGCCTTTGTAGATGTAGTTTGTCCATCACTTTCCTGAGCACTTACATTCTGAGACTTCAAGCTGATAGTTTCAGCCAACAAATCTGCGGCTTTAGTATTTACCAAACTTGTTGCTGCTCCAAAAATGTTATTTATCTCAAGGTTATCATAGTTACCAATAACCATAACCTTATTTACAGCCGGGTCAACATTGTCAAATGTAATACCTGTTGTAGCAATATCATTCCACTCAGAGGCACTTGAGCCAACCTCCTTAGCCTCATAAATGACACCGCCATCTGCATACAAGAAAATAGCGACATCTTTCAATGATACTGAATGTTTTTTAGAACCTTCGTCTGTTGTATTCCCATCAGTAGACTTAGTCCCCTGTGAAATACCTTCCAATTTCAAGACCACTTTTTTAGGTGCGTTATCTTCCCCACCCAAAACCGGGTCACTCTCGTTACTACAAGCCACCAAAGCCAATGAGGCTGCGGTTAGCAAACCGAATTGTTTTAGTTTCATAATTAGTTATTTTTAAATTAGTTATAGAATTTAAGTTCTTAAGTTTGTTAGTTGACGAGTTGACAAGATTCATTATATTCTCTTGCCTAAAAACAATATCCTATTGATAATGCGCCTTTTGTCAGCCCCCAATAGTTTTTCACACCATCAGAAATCTTGCCGTTGCATTCCTGGCAATATCTCTCATAGTCGAAACGGTTATAACCGACACCAAGAGAACCTTCGAGGAACCAATGTTCAGAGAAACGCCAGGTGTATCCGTATGACACACCGGCACCAACAAACCAGCCCTGATTTGCGGTAGTTTCCAACTCGGGCGCAACATCGAACGGGATTTTAATTTTTGCAGCGTCGAATGTTCCGGACTGCAAATGCACACCAACGAAATGTCCGCTCAGAGCAGAGCCGAACCAATATCGCGCCTCAGGCTGCACAAAAGCCACCTGCCACTGCTTACCGTTTCCGAAATGAAAAGGATTATACATACCGGAAATATCCACACTCCACTTATCGGCAAAGGCATATTCCACCCCTGCATTCAACGTTCCTGTTGCGTCATACAACAGGTTTGTCTTGACGGACCACCTTTTGTCCACTGTCTGAGCTGACAATGAAAATGCGGTAAGAAGGCATCCTGCTACTAATATTAAATAATGTCTGACCATACTCTTTATTTTTTATAATTAATAAAATCAAGAGCAGGGCACCTCACGGCGGCATGCTCCCATAAAAACCTTAACTATGAAAAAATGTCATTTTTCAATTAGGATAAAATTTTTTCAAAAGCCATAGGCTTTTATTATTCGAAAATTCTGAATTATTTCTCTTTTGCTTCACAACCTTATTAAAGGATGGAACAAAAGAGGACTAAACTTGAGATACAGGGAGTCTTCACGACTGCCCGTACCTATGACTATTAACTAAAATCTTTGGTTATATAAAAATTATATATTATGATTTCAATTAAATATATAGGGAAGGTCTTTTCATCAACACTTTATAATCTTCACACGTGGTAAAAAAAAACGGTCGTTTTTTCTTACCACTTTTTGAGGGTAAAAAAGAGAAATGCTTTTTTTATGAAAATTTTCAGAATTAGGCTGTTGTATTATAAAAAGTTTTTTACTTTTGCAGTATGAGAAGGGAATTTAGATGGTAAAAATAAACGACCGTTTTTTCTTACCACCCAGAGAGTAAAATCAGATATTTTCCATAATAGTTTTTCAAGGAAAAACACTGCGATGTTCCGAAAAAAACACTACCATGTTCCGCAGGAAACACTGCGACGTTTTTTACAATAAGTACCCATCATTTTCGGGGCAAAATCCGGCGAAAAAGTCCGCCGAGTCCGCCGAGTCCGCCAAATCCGCCTATTTTTCGGAGACGAGTCGCAGACCAAGCTCTGTTTTCACGTAGCAACCATATGATTCTCGGACAATTAAGTCGCATTTCAAAGCCCTTTTCAGCATCTTTTCGATTCGCGATTCGGAGATCCTTCCGGACGCTCCCAATTTTACCGCTTCGGCACGGGTAAACTTAGGCGAAAGTTTTACAAAAAGGGTATGCATGTCGTCCGGCATTGTATAGTGGATTTTGTCCTTCTCTTTCGACAGTGATGTCGCCACAAAATCGGAATGCTTAAGGCAAACTTTTGTAATCGAAAAGGCGGTTTCGAAATCCACATCGTCCACATACATCTCGCTCAGCTTCCACCCGTCGTCATATTTCCTTGCGGCTGTCAGTATCTGAGTGAGGCGGAAAAGCATCAGGGCATAACGCTGAACGGTGCTGTTGCGCTCACGGCACGAAAAGGCGATGTTGCTGACATAGCGCGATTCGAAAAAGCGGTTCACCCGCTGGCGCTGGGCGTCGGTCCATTTCACCGTTGTGGGATATTCCCAAAGATAGTCCGCCATCTCCAGAAGGTAGGATGCCTGGCGCTCCAGTTCCTCATCCGTTGACGGACCTTCTTCCGAAGTAAGCGGGATGAAATGGTCTGCCGGACGGAGACGGTACATCAGCATTCGCGAGAATGTTCCATTCTCAGCATCAGGTATCATTTTCCTGAACATTCCCGGAGTACCGCTCATCACAAGGCTCAGCTTCGGACAGTCAACCGACTGCGAGCCGCGGCTTATGGTGTGGCTGCCCACGAACTCGTGCTGGAACACCTTGTTCAGCGTGTCGTTATACATCCCGTAGTCCGAATTATTGAGCTTGTTGATGGTTTCCATCTCTGTTTCGAAAAACAGGGTGCAATAGGGCGAGTTCACCGCAAGCATGTCGTCGAGCTTTGCCGCAGTAACATAACCGGAAAGGCAAAGCTCCTTCTGATAGACCTCTATCGGTTCTTCGGCGGTGAATTTCTCCTTGCTGCCCGGGTTCTGGAGGAGTTGCTTGCGATAGGCGGCACGGAGCTGCTCATAGTCGTCCTTCTCCTGCTGGTAACGGCGAACCTGCTTGCGCGATTCGCAGGAGATTTTCTTGTGATAAAGCGAGACGAGCTTGTAGAGCGGGGCTATCGAACCTTTTCCGCTTCCGGACTCGCCGATTATCGAGACATACAAATCCGGATAAACTTCCCTGTGGCGGAACACTCCTTTGACAAGGGGCATCGCAGACCCGCTTATTGTCAAAACCGTGAGCAACGATATATCCCTCAATGAGCCTTCCATATGCTCCGGAACCAGTTTTTTCAGACCGTCCGGAAGGGAGTCGTAAACACTTTGCGGAAAGAGGGGCAAAAACTCTCCACTATCCTCTATGTCAACTTCTTGAGGCTCTTCTTCCGGATTACCTCCTCCGGAATGGGCGGATTTGGCGGACTCGGCGGACTCGGCGGACTCGGCGGACTTTCGGAACGGCTTTTCTTTCCTGTTTTTCCCGAAATCCGCCCTCCCCTTATTGTATATTCCGCGGATTATGGATTCGATTTCTTTCTCCCCGAAATCCGGCTCGGAATAGCGGCGGACGCACTCGCCGATTGCATCGTCCATGTCGAAGCCGGCATTCACCAGGCAGCCGGCAAGGGATGTCAGCTGCGTGTGGCGGCTGCCGCTCGTCATGGTGATTGAGGCGGCGTCGAGATAGCGGGCGATGTCGGTTGCCGGGGTACGGTTGTCTGTCAAATTGTTTTTCTGATCTTTGGTTAAAGTGTGGGGTAAGTGTAGGATGCTGGCGTTGGGATTGTAATAAGCCTCCGGGTCGTGACTTAGAAACATCACGCGCGAGAGGTCCTTGCAGGCGGGGTCGATTTCCTCGCCTAGGGCGGCGGTGATTATCTCTGCCACATGCTTATACACCACTGTGTGATTGGCAAGGCATACGTCTGCCCTGACAATTACGTGAACACCCTCGCCACGGACGCTGACCGTGGCAAGCAGTACGTAAGGAAGCTGCGACGCGCGGAGAACCACCTCGCGGGCGGGTACGCTGCAATGGTCGATGTCGAACATCAGGCAGCCAGTGTGCGACTCGGCATTCTGACCTACACGACCGCCGCTGAACACGGCATGGGGCAATATTCCACCCAATTTCCGCTTTGCGGCATCCACTTCTTCCTTCTTTCCCTCCCCGGCTTGCAGCCGACGGATTTGCTCCGTCTGCTGCCGGAGAGTCCCTCCGGTTATAAGATTATACACTTCGCCGGAGGTCATGCTCCGGCAACCGGTTTTTTCATAAATCGATTTAACGTAAACAAAAACGTTTTCCATCGGTTTGCTTTGATTTTTCATTGCTGATAATTTATATTAAAGTGAGTTCAACAAATTCTGAACTATCTATCAAGGCTGAAAGCCTTAATTATGTCCTTTTTCCCGGAATAATCCATTCTTGTCCCCTCCTCTCACGGTTCCCCAAAATGGTCTATAAGAATCCCCACCTGTTTCGGCGTATAATACTTATTGAACTGCCGGTATCCGGCTTCGGCGAGACGTTCTTTCAGTCCCGGTGCCAGGTTTATCCATCTCCGCATGGTTTTGTATGCCGCTGTTGGGGTCTGATGCGGAAAATAGAGCATGGCAAATTCGCTCACTCCATAACTTCTGATTAATTTGTTTTCCATGATAATATTGTTTTTTTATTCTCTTAAAATTAAGGATAATTTATTAAATATCAAAATTTTAGGCTAATAAAATCAGGGTAATTTCAATACAAAAAACACGGAAACACAGAGGCACAAAGCCACAGAGGTAATATATTGAGAATTAAAAAATAAAAATCTCTGTGTGCTCTGTGTCTCTGTGTTTAAATCAGGTTTGAAACATCCACTTGAACTAGTGTCGCCCCTTCAGGGCTTTTGTTTATTATGTGTCTGTGACCCAGGGCTCACGCCCTGGGCTATAGAAAGGCTTTCAGCCTTAATTTTGCTCTACTCGACTCCTTTAAAACTCTTGTCAACTTAAATAAATAAAATCCTCTGTGTGCTCTGTGTCTCTGTGTTTAAATTAGTTTTGAAACTTCCTCTCCGACACAAACCTCTTCAATAAAAAAGTCAAGAAATAAGGAAAAGTATAGAACTTACCGTTGAAACCGATATTCTTATATCCTAACTTGATGCCGTATTTAACATCCGGATATTTATCATCACTTAGCAGCTTGTTCAACGATGCTGTTGCGCCATCATTGGCTTTTACTTCCACAGGAATAAGGGAATCAGCATCGCGCACAAAGAAATCCATTTCAAGAGAAGGCTTGTCGCTACTATAATAGTAGAGATTATATCCCTGCTTTACCAGCATATCCCCTACTATGTTCTCGTATATAGCTCCTTTATATGTACCCAGATTTTTATTTACTCTCAAATCCTCTTGCGCTTCTTCATCGAGTGATGCAATCAAAAGTCCTGTATCTTTGTAATAAATCTTATATAGTTTAGGATCATAATTGCCCTTAATGGGAAGTTCCAGTTGATTCAAACAATAACAAATATTGATAACTCCGGCATCAGCCAACCATTCCACACAACCGATATAATCTCTGTTACGTGCATTTTTTCCAATCTTAGTTATCTGGAAACGCTTGTTTTCTTTTGCCAGGAATGTAGAGATGTGGTTGTAAACTGCTTTAACCTTTGCTTTATCTAAACCATCTACATATTTGGTGATATCCTCCTCATAGTCTTTCAGCAACTGTTTCTGTATGCCGAATGTTCCACTGAAGTTTTTATTCTTGATATATGTATTCACCACCTCAGGCATACCTCCAATAATAGCATAATCACGGAATAAACTGAATAGTACATCGGTCTGCAAAGTTACAAGAGGACTGGCCTCCAACATATGCCGGTATAGTTCCTCTATAAAATCGTCTGTGTATCCCTTAGCCCAAAGGAACTCCTCGAAATCCATGGAATGCATTTCATAATCTTCCTTATAGCCAACACTATTGGATTCTATCTCTTTGTAATTGAGCCCCATCAATGAACCGGAACAGATAACATCAAACCGTCCGTCGAGCTTAAAGAACTTCAATGACGTGGCACAATTAGGACAGGCTTGCAGTTCATCAAAGAAGAAAATCGTTTCTCCAGGTATAAACTTCAGTTCAGGATTAAGCAATGAGATGTTTTTAAGGATCGTATCAACTTCAAATCCATCTTCAAAGATATTCTTATACTTTGTTTGTTCTACGAAATTAATTTGGATAACATTCTTATAGTTCTGATATGCAAACCACTCGATAGAGCGAGTCTTTCCAATCTGACGAGCCCCTTTTACTATAAGAGGTTTTCTATCGGGATTATTCTTCCATGCTATTAAATAAGCATCAACCTTTCTCTTAAGCAATTTTTCCATAATCAATTTCTTTTGTTTCAATTGCAAATATATTTATTTTCACATAATCAACACCACAGAACACAAATAATTTCACATTTTCCGGATGAATCACCATTTATTTTTCACATTTTCCCCTTTATATTTGGATGCAGAAATCACATTTCCCCCGAATACAATCCTTGCATTTGCACAGGAGCCTCGTAAACTTGTCAACTTCCAACTATTTATTTCCTTATCCCCCATCAACCAACCATAAAATGCCATAGATGCTACTCCTTATTTTCACGGATATTACCTTTGTGACAAAGAAAATTAATCAATGTTTTGTATGAGGAGTCAAGAAGTCAAGGAGTCAAGGAGTCAAGTAGAAAAATATTTTTTCCTGTAGCCTTGTTAACTTGTCAACTTAAAAACTTAAAAAACTTCTCCTGCAAAACAACAACAATCACTAACCTTTAAATTTACATCTATGTCTATCAAGTATCGTTTAGTAAAAAGAAAGAACATGAGTAAGGATGCCGGAGCTGACGAAAAACTGGTGTATGCACAGGCAAGAACTTCCGGGGAATTGACTTTTGAAATGCTTTGCAAGCAAATTGCGGCACAGTCAACGGCTTCGTTCGGTGATGTGGAACTTGTGATCAGAGGTATGGTCAGCGTTGCTACGGAAGCATTGCTCAGAGGTGAATCGGTGTCGCTCGGAGCTTTGGGCAGACTGCGTGTTTCGCTGGGAAGCCAGGGGGTGGCTACGGAAGAGGAATTCACAACCGCTCTTATCCGCAAGCCAAAATATGTGTTCACCCCGGGCAGTGAGCTGAAGAAAGCCACCTCGGATATGTCAATGGAGAGAATGGTGGAAATAGTCAAAGAATGCGACAAACCTCATCTTGAATAACCATGACGGCTACTCAAATCCGCTTCGTCAAGCAGAACCTGCCCCATGCCATTGCTGCCGGGGCGGCTTTTGCTATGAACCCTATTGTGATTCTTGCGCAGGCAGCCCTGGAAAGCGGCTGGGGCGAAAGCAGACTTGCCAAGGAAGCAAAGAATTTTTTCGGACTGATGGCTTATGGTTGTTCAAACGAGTTCTGGCAGGGAAAGAAATTCCAGGCGGGAAATTCTCCGGACTCGATGAAGTTCCGGCTATATATGAAAACGGAAAATTCGTTTATGGACTTCGCACGCCTCATACGCAACAAATACCGTTCGGCATGGCAGATGAGCGACAAGCCGGAGGCTTATGCCAAGGAGATTGCTTATAGTATGTATATTACGGAACTAAACGGGGATAACCGCGAGCTATACAGGAAGTCGGTTGTCTCGTGCGCCGGTACGATCAGGGCTATTGTGGAGCTGATTGCGGATTGGGGGTAAACTCAAAAACTCAAAAACTCACATATATGACTAAATTTAAAAAGATCCTTGAATTCATTATTGCCTTTCTCAAATTTCTGTTCAATTTCAAAAGCAGTGATAGCGAAGTTGCCAAAACTGCTGTGGTTTATCCGGGACGTGATAAAGGCTATGTTCAGAAAACGTAGGCGTAAACGGCACCTACAGGTTGAATTGGGATGGATGAGATTGAGGGTGCTGAGAGAGAATTATGATTAAA
>CASFRN010000139.1 GCA_949296855.1 uncultured Bacteroides sp.
ACAAACTTATATCTGGAATCCGAGACTGTTTTGTCACGGATTCACTAATCATGTGCCATAGTAAACCAAGCAAATGCTTCGAGGCGGTTTTAAGGCAATACATGGAGATTTGCTGCATATACGTTTTAGAGAAAAGATACTATAATTCAAAGATATATTGGCTTCATTATTAAACCATTTTGTGAGCGAAGACCCATTCAACATTTCATTATATCCGGCAACCCTACTATTTTTTGCCAGAAATTCTATCTCTGTTGGCTTAGTATCATAAATAACAGACAGATTCAATCTATGTTTGGGGCTAAATATTAACGATGCCGAAAGTTCGGGAGATACAAAACCTTTGGTATCTCTTTTGTCAAATACATTCCCCATATAGCTATTAAGGGAGAGTTCTACTCCTAAACCAAATCTAAAAAAACCTTTGTTTTTTTCTAACCTGATATTAGTTTGAAATTTATCCCATTTTGAAAATTCATAAATTGACCTATCATCTAAATAGATTAATTTATTACGAAAGTAATCATAAGATAATGAGGTATTTAGATTCACATTTTTAAAGAGTGGGAATACATATCCAACTTCAGGAGATACACTTAATTTCCGGGTTATAGTATTGGCAACAAATATATAAGGATATTCTTCTTCATACGTTGGCAAATAGCCTATCGGTAATAACAGACTATCACTTAATATGCGATAACTATTATCTCTGTTTGAAGCATCCACACGAATATAAGAATATAATAAACCATTTCCAAGAATATAATTTGTGCTTAACTCTTGTATAAATTGTGTACTCAACAAATCATTATGATTATCAGCTAAAAATGATTTATTGGATATATTATTACTCAGACTTTGTTTCGCATTATACTTACCTAAATTAAACCGTGTAGAGACATTTATTTCTAGATTCTCCTTAATATTCCAGATTTCCTGAAAGTTTGCCGTAATATAATGATTAACATCTTCGTTTCGTTCATCCTTCTTGTTTGCTACATTCCCGGAAAAATATAAATCTTCACTATAATTGCTTGCCCCTATAAAAGAGCCATTATAAATAACATTTCCTTTAAAATTAAAATTTTCAGACGGTTTATAAGTGGTATTTATAGAAAGAGCGCCATTAGTATTTCTATAAACATTATCCGGAGGCAGCAACATTTTAGATTCCTCATTTGATAAACTATATGTGGTTTTATTCTGGCTCAGCAAATTATCTATACCAACTATATTACTAATATAATCCTCAATGGAGAAAACAGCATTGCCCACATTATTAGCAGATAATATAGCTGAAAAAGAACCTTTTTCACCTATATGTAATAGGTTTGATTTCGTTTGAAACTTATTTTTATATCCTCCTGAACATTCTACATATCCATCATAATTTTGTTTCCTTGATGTTTTGATATTTAAAGCTAATGTTTCATCCTTTTTAAAGGCGTCTGTTATGCTATTATTTTTATAATTAGTCAAGACTTCCGCACTCTCCATTAAGTCGGCAGACAGGTTGTTTATGGCAAGGTTACTACTTGAAGATATAATATCTTTACCGTCTATTAATATTTTCCCTATATTTCTCCCTGCATAGGAAACTTTCCCAGTTTCATTTACTTCCATTCCCGGAATCTTTTTTAGCACTTCACCAATATTTTCTTCTGTACCAATGGCATAATGTTTGGTATCGAGTGATACCGTATCATCCGAAAATTTCATGCCGGAATAATTTGCTTTGACTGTTATTTCACTGAGGGAAACAACATCTTCTTCCATTTGCAAGTTAAAGACTTCCGAAGTACTGGTTATTTGTCTTTTCAGTTCTTTATATCCCAGACACTGGACTATTAACCAATCGTTTATTTGGAAGTCTGCTTTAATAGAGAATTTGCCGTCATCATTTGTTATTGCATATCCTTTAATAGTTGAAGAAGAAGCACTATCTGCATTTATGGTGACAGAAGCATATGGTATAGGTTGGTTTCTATTTGATACAGTTCCGGTTACTTGATTTTGGGCATTTATTTTCAGAGTTCCGATGATTATTATTGCAATAATTACCGGAACTCTGTAAGAAAATGTATGCGTTTTATTGTAATTTATCATATTTACATTTTTATGATTTTTACTTTACTCCCATTTCCTTTGTCTATGCCAAGGCCTTCTTGTTTTTTCTTTTTCAATGCATCAAAATCTTCCCGACTTATTTCTTTGCCTTTATCAGGGGCTTTTATAGATATATTTTCTTTCGACACAGAGATTTCTTGTATAATGTATTTCTTACTTGGTGTTTCCAGTTGTAAAATAAGTCCCGGTAAGCCATAATACCCCATAGGACCGAAACTAACAGGGATTTCACTCGTAAACCATGCAACAATAGTAGGATTTTCTTTCAGAGTTGCTTTGGTACACTTTTTATTAATAATTTCTTTATACTCTGTTGTTATATCCCAATCGTATGTTTTAACCGTTTCCTTAATGAGGAAGGTACGATCGAGTATGTTTTCCTGGGAAATAGAAGTTTTTGTATCCATGTCCATATATATGGCAGAACTTCCCCCTATCTGCATAACAGTCCCATTATTTTGTTCATTAGAAATTGCTTCAAACAAATATTTTCCATTAGATACTTTAAGAGAAAAAGTTTCCTTTTTATTGGAAAGTTGATTAATTACTATATTCCGTATATTGGCATCTTCTATATTTTTTACATCCTCTGGTATTACTGTTGTTGATGTGTATTTACATTCTATATTTTGAGCAAAAACATGGATGCACATAAGCAGAAAGAATAAAGTTAATATATTTCTGTTCATTGTTTATCAATTTGAAGTTTTTGTAACAATAGGCGAGGAAATACTATGGAATAGAATTCCCTAGCCTACATAAATTTAACAATCAATAGACTATTGAATAATTATGATAATAATCTCATCATTTGTTTCGATAACAATGGTTTCTGACTGGGCACCTGCAATTCAAGGAGTAGCTGTTACTTCCATGGCTGCTGGCTCTGTGGCACTTACTACACTTGGAGTAAAGAATATCGCACACATTGCGATTGCAAAACTTTTTCATTGTAATTAAATAATTAATAGTTAATAAATAGTTCCAAAATAAAAAACATCTTCATTAGATGTTACCTTAAATTGCAACAAATATAGCAATATTATTATAACTATCATAATTTTAGCGTGCCTTTTTATTACAACATTCATAATTTAATCGTGTACTACTTATAATTATATTCTATAACACTGCCATTAAAACTGTCCCATAATTGAATCTTCCACTCTCAGAGCCTGTTTAAATTTTGCTCAGTTTTATTTCGAGGATGTTTTTCTGACTTTATGAAGGAGATATCGGGCTATCTGACGAATAAAATCGGGAAAACAGACCGGAAACAAACCCAAAAGGGCCTGATATAATATTGCTTTATTGGAAAATTTAAACAGGCTCTTAAATCGACATTTCTGTTTTCTATTTCTTTAAGCAGTTTTTTATAGAAGAACACGGACAAAACATATGGTATTACTAAGTTATATCTTCTGCCTTAATATTGTATTTATTCAGAACCTTTTCTATATGATTACCCCATAAATTATTATATGTTTTTTCAACAGCCTCATATCCTGTTTAACTGTAAACACTGATTTATCGGAAATTTCACAACCGTCATACGACTTCCAAATTGCAATAAATTCATCAGGATTAAAATCTGTACCAGATATCATACAAGCAGAAAGAGTATTAGTATTAGATTCCATTTCTATCCATTCAATTTTTAAGCTATCACCAAATTCATTTGGTACATTATAAACAGCTCCTATACCATCTGACAACATAAATCTTAAAAATCTTTTTCAAAGCCGAAATATGGATTTCCACCTATGCTATGACATTTTTCATATTCAACATCACTATGTTTTGAAAGCAATGCTGCAGAAACCAATTCAGAATAGATGTTGCAGTGGTTATCAGTTCCAAACTCTCTGGCCACTGATTATTATCAAACAACCCTCTTATAGTTCTAGCTGCAAGCCCTGTAGTCGTATGGGTTATTTCTTGATTTTTATTAAGTGCACAGTACCTGGTCCTTATACCATGCCATTTTGTTTAAGCACCAAGTTTTTTTACTTTTGAAGGATTACCCCCTATTCTTCCAATATAATCTTCCAGACTATCATTATTCACAGGTTCGTTAGGAAGAAAAGAACTTACCTTTTAATAAATACTTCATTCTTCATTAGCTATCTCTTTATAATATGAATAAAATACAACTCTCAATTTTTCCACACTAAGACCTTGATAAAGACTATTTTCAAAAGACATTCCAGAATATATATATCTAAACCTTTGTGCTGTTTCATAAGTATCACAAGATGACTTAATTTCTCCAGACTCTTTTGCTCTTTGTATGATACGTTCCCATTGATGCAGCCCTCTATCAAACATTTCTGTAATTTTACGGTCAAAATCTGGATAAAATTTCAACGCTTGGTATAGCAAATTAAAATATCCCCTATGAACATTCTCTATACCCAATGAATGCATTTCTTTCATCCGGTTCTCTACTTTAGTCAGATATAAATCTATAAAATCTTTCAAGGTTTCTATCTCTAAATCAGAAGGGCTTGACTGAAATGTGAAAACATATTTATCTATTACAGCTTTAAAAAGATCTTCTTTTGTTTTGTACTTAAAAAATATAGCACCCCGAGTAAGTCCACTTTCTGCCTCCAGTTTTGAAGTTGAAACTCCTTCATAATTATACATAAGAAACAACTTAAAAGCAGGTTTCAATATTCGTTCAATATCATAATTCTTCATACTATGCAACTTATTATCATCGTCATCATAAAATTACCTCTTTTTTTTAAAACATAAAAGAAAAGAATATTTTTATAGCAAATTTTAATTGATTTAACGTAAGTTCGATATAACTCACGTTACTTAGATGAAGAATGAAGAACGGTTTCGTCCGCATGGAAATTCTTTCTTTCGCGAAACACAATATCCTCCATTCTTCAGTCAAAAGATTTCTTCATTTTCCAATGTTGTCCGATACATAAATAAGCGCATCGCACAAGGCGGGACGCCAGTAATTCCAGTCATGGCCTCCTCCCTTTACGCGAAGTTCGTAAGGGATAGCACGCTTCCGGAATGCAGCTATCAGGTCGATATTGGCATCGTAAGTGAAATCCTTGTCGCCGCAATCGATGAACCAACGGACCGTACGCCATGTTTCCACATCGTTTTCAGTCCCTTCCGCTATGGTATGCATAGGATTATAATCATCCACTAACTTCTGCCGCCATGGCGCGGAAGGGTCGTTCTTCAGAAACTCCAATGGCTGGCTCCGAAGGTAGCTGCTCATTCCGTAAACCACGTTAAACTTATCCGGATGGAGTACACCGTAGACCACCGATGCACCGCCTCCCATCGAGAAGCCCGCCACCGAGCAGTATGCTTTTCCTGGCTTTACTCGGTAAGTACGTTCGATATAGGGCATGAATTCGTGGAAAAAGAAATCCTCATACCGCCAATGAGAGGCGTTGAACCAAATCATGTTGTTTTTGTTGGCTTCAGGGCAGACTACAATCATCTCCTGCATTCGTCCGCAGGCTATCAAACTATCCGACAAGTGCGAAAGCCCGCCATATTGTTCCCAGTCGGTATTGGAACAACCTCCTCCGTGCAACAGATACAACACGGGATACGTGCAATCCGTATCCTGCCCGTAGCTTGGAGGCAAATAGACGGTATATTCACGTTCGGTGATGCCTTGCAGCAAGGTGCAGGGCATTGTGGCATGCGTCACAGTACCCTGCGCAAAAAGATGCAGACAGCACAGAAACCATACAACACTGAAAGCAATGTGTTTTTTCATTTATTTACAGTTTTATGTTTGAATCAGATTGTATCAATTATCGAATCTCCACCAGTCGAGATTGAACAAGGCATGAGGCTTTTTCCCTTTGAACACAAGATAGAGGTCGTGTACACCCGTCACACCTTTCACTAAGGTTTCAAACTCCCGCCAGTTTTCCCACTCACCGGTATAAGGAATATTGAGCGTACCTATCGTCTCGCCTTCTTTACCGTCTATACGCAGCTCTATTTGCCCGCCGAAGTAGCGGGAAGAAGCACATGCCGTGAAACGTGATGCTCCCTTATCTCCGAAATCAACGCAACGCACTTTAATACAATCATCGTTGTGAATATCCGTTACATATACACCTCGTTCCTCATCGGTCTTGGTAGTCACGCCTTCCGACCAAGCAATGGTCTCCGCTTCCGTACGCCGGTAAGGATAAAGCGTGCCTACGGCTTCGGTGATGCCTGCATCGGTCATGTGCAATTCAGGAATTTTCCCATCAGGCGTATAGCTGAACTCTTCGATGCATACCGAACGGCAATAACTATGCCCGCCCGGCAAGGCATCGTTGTGATAGAAGAAATAAGAATGTCCCTTGTAGTCGATGATGGCTGGATGATTGGTATTGCTGCCCCGCTCAGTAGGCATCAACACGCCTTGTGCTTTCCAGCTTCCGCCCGCCGCATCACTCATCGAATAATGAATGGACTCGGGGAAACCTGCCGCATAAAGCAAGTAATAATGCCCGCCGCGCTCATAAAGCCACGGAGCCTCGGTGAAACCTCCCGAAAAAGAAGAAACGTCCGCACGGTCGATGGCTTCTATCTCACTGCCAAGGCTTATCATATCCTCATTCAGCTTGGCACGGTAGCATACGCCGTTGCCCCAGTAGAGCCATGCCTGCCCGTCATCATCGATAAATACGGTAGGGTCAAGATCATCCCACGAATGTTTAGCGTAGGTGGTCATGTTATTCGTTACCAATCCACGTCCTATCGCATCTTTAAAAGGTCCGTATGGAGAATCGCCTACCGCTACACCAATAGAAGAGCCGGGGCTTTGCGTGTTCTGCGAGGAGATGTACCAATAGAACTTCCCATTACGGGGAATGCACTGCGCCGCACTGGCATCGCCCGCCGACCAGGCGAAAGCACTCGTACGGAGCGGTGTGCCGCAGTCTGTCCAGTTCACCATGTCGGTAGTGGTATACAAGCGGTATTCACGCATCAAGTAAGAATTCTCCGGCGCATCGTTTTCATCGCAACCCACATATAAGTATAGTGTGTCGCCATACACCATCGGGGCAGGATCGGCAGTATAATGGGTTTGGATAATAGGGTTCTGCGCTTGTGCCGATAGCGCACACAGCCCCAACAAAAAAGATAAAAAGCTTCCCTTCATTGTTATTACGTTTTTTAGGTTCTATATAATCAAACGCAGAGACACAAAACGCAAAGTACAAATCCCCTGCGACTTCGTGTCTCTGTGTTCAATAAAAACAAAGCTTAGCGTTGGAACATCCAATAGTCGAAATACATCAGCCTTCCGGGTTTCTCGCCTTTGCATACGAAATAGAGGTCGTGTACGCCGCTTATCTTCGCTACGTCCGTAGTTACTACCGCCCACCGGTCATCCCATCCGGTCATAGGTATTTTGATAGTAGCAAGTAATTCGCCTTGTAAACCATCGGCACGCACTTCCATTGTTACACCTCCATTATGTGTAGTGCCTACGCGGGTGATTAGCTTTGAAGCCCCTTCCGTACGGAAGTCTACACCTTTTACCTTGATGTAAGCTCCGTCGCGCATCGCATTGACAAATACGCCTACTTCTTCGTTTTGGCCTGCTTTCATGCCTTCAGAGAAAGCCATCGTTTCTGCTTCCGTCTTACGGTACGGGTTCAGTGTTTGCAGCCCTTCACGGATACCTTCAGTCATTTTCATCGGCTTGATGGTTCCGTCGGCGTTAAACTCTGCCTGCTCCACACATACCGAACGGGTAAAGCCCGTGCCTCCGGGCAGTGCACCGTTATGATAGAACAGATAAGTGTTGCCTTTATAATCGGCGATTCCCGGATGGTTGGTAAAGCTCCGTCCTTCGGTGGGCATCAACGTACCGGCATATTTCCACGGACCGACAGGGCTTTTGCTCATCGAATAGCCCAAGTGCTCGGAGATAGGACCTCCCGCCCACAACAGGTAATACCAGTCATTATGCTTATAAAGCCACGGGCCTTCCTCATAGAGCGTAGGACGTTCGGGTACATTTCCTTCGCGTTTACCGAAAGCTTCTTCGGTCATGGGCACCTTCACGATGTCCTCCGAGTAGGAAATCATGTCCTCGTTCAGCTTCACATAGTAGCAGAACGGATTGCCCCAATACAGATAAGCCTGCCCGTCATCGTCTATCATTACGGTAGGGTCAATATCGCCTTTCCCGCTGCTTACCAACGGTTTGCCTAAAGGGTCATAGAAAGGTCCGTAAGGACTGTCTGCTACTGCTACGCCGATAGCTCCTCCGCCTTTTTTCATTGTGACAGGGACATAAGCGTAAAATTTGCCTCCTCGTTCCACGCATTGCATTGCCCAAGCGTCACCTTTTGCCCATTCGAAGATCTTATAAGAGAGTGCTACACCGTGGTCGGTCCAGTTCACCATATCCTCGGTGGAATAGAGCTTCCAATCGTTCATAGTGAACCAAGTTGATTCGTCTTCATCGTGGCTGGTGTAGAGATACATTTTGCCATTATAAACCATTGGAGCAGGGTCGGCGGTGTACATCGTTTGTACAATCGGGTTTTGCGCCGTAGCGGAGAGGGCGAGCATACCCAACGCTGTTATAGATAAATGCTTTTTATTTTTCATGTTCTTCATCTGCTATTATTCAAACTTCCAATAATCCCAATTCATCAGGTCCTTCTTTCCTTTTCCCTTTCCCTTAAAACGGAACACTAAGTCGTGTACGCCCTTCGCTCCTTTTATTGAGCAAGTGAACTCTTTATAGTTGTCCATGCCTCCCGTAGCGTTTGCTTTCAGTGTTCCCACTAACTTGCCTTCAGCACTGTCAAGATGCACTTCTATCGCGCAATTGCCCGTAGCGGAAGCTACCGATGCGGTAAACCGCTTGGCACCCTTCCCGAAATCTACAGACCTTACAACCAGCGTATCAGCATCATCGATACTTGTAACATAGATACCTCCTTCCGCACGTTTGGCGGTCTTCAGTCCGTATCCCCATGCCATGGTTTCAGCTTCTACACGGCGATAAGGATTAAAGTTCTCTATCGGCACCAATTTTGTATCTTTGAAATAAGGCACTTCCTGAATGGTTCCATCTGCATTGTAATGCATTTCAGCAGCCGAAATCGAGCGGCGTTCATGGTGCTCTTCCATTTCGAGGCGGAGCAGGTCGTAGTTCTGACCGAACACATAGCTCTTGCCTTTGTAATCAATAATACCCGGGTGATTGCCGCGCGTACGGTCGGTAGGAGCCATAATGTAACCTTTCACCTCCCACGGCCCTGTGGGGTATTTAGCCATGGCGTAGCCGATACCTTCGGGACAGCAAGTGGAAGCGTAAGCCAAATAATACTTGCCATCACGCTTGTAGAACCACGGGCCTTCTTGGTAATGTTCCAGCTTGCCCACGCGCACGATGGTGCCGCTATAGGAAATCATGTCTTCGTTCAACGCCACATAATACAGGTTCGGGTTACCCCAGTACATATAGGCTTGTCCGTCATCGTCAATCCAGACAGTCGGGTCGATGTCTTCCCAATGTTCTTGTTGCCATACAAGCGGTTTCCCGAGAGGGTCTTTAAATGGTCCATAAGGTGAATCGGAAACCAATACGCCGATGCCGTTCCCGTGGAGGGGGCAATACATATAAAACTTACCATTGCGCTCCACTACCTGTTGTGCCCATGCACCGTTATCACGCTTACGCCAAGCAAACTCTTTCAGAGAAGCGACGGGACCGTGGTCGGTCCAGTTTACCATATCGGTAGAGGTATAGAGTTGCCAGTCGAGCATTTTGAACTCATAGCCTTGTGCGTCATCTTCGTCGTGACTAGTGTAGAGGAAGATGGTGTCGTTATACACCATCGGGGCTGGGTCTGCCGTGTACTTGGTCTGGATAATCGGCTCTTGCGCCGCAGCAGAGAGGGCAAACACGCCCAGCACCATCACGGATAAATGTCTTTTGCTTTTCATGTCGTTCGTTTTTCAGGATTAATATTCATGTTCATTTACTTATCACCACCCCCCCGTTACAGGGGATAGTGATTTCCATCTCGCCTTTCTTGTTCAGCTTCTTCGTGCGGAGGCTGCCTTCTAATTTTTCGTTATCGGCATAAACGTTGATTTCTTCACCTGCCTCAAACATCGGGAGAGCGATTTTCATTTTCACCGGTTCCTGCTGTGCATTAATACCTGCTACGTACCACGTATCTCCATGGCGGCGTGCTAAAATGACATATTTGCCAGGATAACCGTCGATGAAACGCACTTCGTCCCACAAAGTAGGCACGCGTTTCATGAAGCCCATAGCCCATTCCGGAGCATCTGTCAGGTTATTAGGAGCCAAAGCGAAATGCTGTACGGGACTTTGGAAGAGCACAGCCGTAGCCAATGCGAAGACATCTGAAGTGATGCGTTTGCTTCCGCCTTCTTGATTCTTTACATTATAATATTTGTTTAGGGTGCTTCCTCCGAAATCCATACTGCCCACCGTGTTGCGGATAAAAGGATGTAGGCAGGCGTTGAATGCTTCAGCATCACAACTTCCTTGCGAGAAGTTCATGTTCTCACTTGCCAATACGGCTTCACTCGACGCATAGTTGGGATACATTCGCTCCCAGCCGCGCGGAAGGGTACAGCCATGGAAGATGACTAACAATCCGTAATCGTTCGCATCTGCCAAAATATCTTCGTAAAGCTGCATGGTCACTTGTTTATCGCTTCCGATGAAGTCCACTTTGATGCCTCGTATGCCGACACTTTGCATCCATTTCATTTCTTTTCGGCGGGCAATGGTGTTACTCATCTTTCCGCGCGGGCCTTGGGGAGCATCGTTCCAATAACCGTTTGAGTTATACCACAGGTACAACGCCACGTTCTTCGTCTTGGCGTATTGCGCCAATTCCGCTATCTTATCATATCCCACACGTGAGTCCCAAAGCGCATCCACCAATACAGATTGGTATCCCATATCAGCAGCAAAGTCAATGTAGCGTTTCTGGTCATCGTAAGTCATGCTTGCATCTCCTCCGATAATCCAACTCCATGTGCCACATCCGTATTGGTATTTTTGAGACGCTTCATAAAGAGGGGAAACCAGGTCGAAAGCGACGGTCGTTTCCACAATAGGAGCTAAAGTTGTACCCAAGGTTACTGTGCGCCAAGGAGTTTCTCCCGGAAGCGCGATGCCCGGAGCCGTAGTGCCATTTCCGTTATATTCACCTTCTTGGGGATAGCCTACAGTATAGAGTCCTCCTTCATGACCTATCAGACGGCTTGCACAATAGCGGCTGTCTACGCCTGTTTCAGATAATAAAATCCAACCTTTATCTGCATTCTTGAACAAGCAAGGGAAGGTATATCCTTCGCCCCAGCCGTTTTTCCCCATCGCATCATCAGGGGTATACGAGGTTTCATAACTGGGATATGTACGGGCAAATCCTCCGTTTGGCTTGGCTTGCGGGCAAAGGAATGTAGTAGTTCCTTCGGGCAGTACAAAACCAGTCTTTTCCTCTTTTACCACGCAACACAGGGTGTTTCCTTTCGGGTAAAGTTTATATTTGAATGCCACATCACGGTTACTTACGCGGAATACAATATCGTATACCGGCTTGCCTTCCTGTAGCACGGGACATATTGCTTCGGTAGCTTCGTAATGCACCGTACTCTGTTTGATTGTAGGGAGCGAATAAGTTTCGTCTACTTTGCTGATTTTCATGTCCGCGCCCAACGATACATTCTGCGAATAGTCGCCGATATCCGTAATCAGCCCTAATGGCGAGCGTTCCAAGAATGCTGTTCCATTATACGATACGCTGTAAGACGGTTTCCCTCCTTCATCGGATACCGTCACTTGCACACATCCGTCAGGACTGGTGAAATTCCAGTCTTTCGCGTATGCCGAAAGGAAACCTCCTATCATGAGAACTACTAATGCTTGTCTTTTCATATTTTCTATACTTGTGTTTGTTTTTTCATATTGATATTTATTCTTCTGTTAACCGGATGTAGAATATACCTCCGGCTATTTTGCCCGGTTTGGGACGGAATGTCAAGGTCACTTCTTTCTTTCCTTTAAGCATATCTGCCGGAATCGGGTATTCTACATCGACAAATGCTTGTTTTTTCCATTTCCCGACTAAATTTTCAGAGGCAAGTAGTTGGTCATTTATCAAAATGTCGAACTCACGGTCAGCAGTTTCGTTGCCCCAATAGGTAATCCGTAACGTAAGCCCGGATTTCCCTTCCGTAGAAAGTACATAGCTGAAATAGCCTCCGTCTTTTGCGTCACGCCAAGCCCTGCCTTCGAAATTTCCTTTCGTTGAATTTTCGCTTTTCATCAGGTGGTCGGCTTCGGGTTGTTGCTCACCCGGAGCAATGGCATCCACCGTGCGGCGGTCTAAGGCAATGCGTGCCTCTTCTTCCGCCTTCCGTTCTTTCAGGTAACGGTCATATCCTGCTTCGTCCATGGAAAGCCAATAAATAGAATAGCGGCTATCGTGGATACCATAGAAAGGCTCCAACTCCAAGTTTTTGTATTTGGGGTCGCGGAACAAGCCCGGCACAGTATAATGCAACGGCTTGCCTTCTATGGGTTTCATTCCCTCTAATTTGGCGAGGATGTCTTTGCGCTCTCCAATAATAAAAGGAGTTTCATATACCGGGACTAATGCTCCTGAAGCTATGTGCGCCCAGCGTCCGTCATTTGCTACCAATCCGTCCAAATTCTCCGTTCCCATACGTGCACCCAGCACAATCGGACCGCGTAAAATAGAAATGTATTCTGGCACATTGACTAATTCTTCCACTTCTACATGCATAGGGGTACGGATTTCCACTACATCCCCGTCTTTCCATTCGCGGTCGATGCAAATGTATGAAGAAGGCTGCGAACCGGTTGCATAGTTTTTCCCGTTGCATAATACTTGCATTTCAGAAGCTTTTACCCACCATGGATGACGTACAAGCAATTTGAATCGTTTGTTCTTCTTTGTTGAGATGGTAATCTTACTTCCTTCTTCTATGGGGAAACGTGTATCCTGACGCAAACGTACACCCGCTTCTTCCCAATTTAATTCTGAAGCAATAAACAAATTGACAAACAGGGAGTCATGTGTATGTGTATAAATAAAAGCTCCGTATTTGCCATGATTCTCCATACCTGTTCCTACACAGCACCACATAGCTTGATTGGGTGCTGAATATACCCGGTAATGGGCAGGGCGTGCAGAAGTAAAATAGACATATCCTCCGTGTTCAGGATGCTGGGTAGAAAGAATATGATTGAACAATGCACGTTCGTAGAAATCGGCATAATGGGATTCGGGATGTATGCGGAACAGGCTTTCGGTCAGTTTCAGCATATTATACGTATTGCACGATTCAGGCCCTTCGCGTTCTTCTGCATAACTTTTACAGTCTTCTTTCGAGGGGAAATGTTCGCGCCGGCTATTCCCGCCGAAGGATAAAGAGCGGTTGCCGGTTACTGTAGTCCAGAAAAAGGTTGCAGCATCTTTGTATGTACGGTCTCCGTCCAGTTCGGCAATCCGTCCGTAGCCGATGGCTTTAGGTACTTGTGTGTTGGCATGTTTGTTATCAAGGTTATCCACACCTGCTGCCATGCTGTCTAATAGCCAGTGGTGTGAAAAGCGTTTTGCCGCGTCAAGGTATTTCTTCTCTCCCGTCATTTCGTAAGCATCGGCATAGATTTCGTCCATACCTCCGAACTCATTACTCAACATCTGTTCCATTTGTTCATCGCTCAAAGGAGAAATTACCCCGATGCCCCAGTCGCAATAGTCTAAGAACATCTGACGGGCTTCTTCGCTATCGGCATACAGCCAAGCGTCACGCAGACCCGCATACATTTTGTGCAGGTTATACCAAGGTGCCCACCATTTCCAAATAGCTCCTACGTTGCCTTTCTTAATCTCATTCCACAGAGAGGATCCATTGGGTATGCCGCCGATATATCCATCGCCGTTCTTATCCTGACAACGTTTCAGTTCGGAAAGCATATAGTCCATACGGCGTTTGCATTCTTCATTACCTGTAGAAGCATAATGGATGGCCATTGCCGAAAGATAATGCCCGCCTACATGTCCGTCCAACCCTGCCCAATTAGGGAATACTTCTGCTTTCTTGGGCAAACCGGCTTCTTTCAGAAAAGGAGCCAGCAGACGGTCTACATCATACTGCAACAAGACTTCCACATTCAAGTCTTGTGCATGTTTGAACGGTCCGTCCAAAAGGGTAACATCTTCCAGCGGGAAAGCGTTCGGATACAATTTCTCTTGTGCTTGCGTGCTTCCTAAACACGCCAGACAAACCATCAGCATCAATGTTTTCTTTTTCATGGCAATTCTTTATTTTTCATTCTTAATTCTTTATTCTCTTATAGTCGAAATAGTCTACATCCACGTAGCCGCCAGTCTCTTGTGTTGCATAATTGAATATTGCGTACTTGGTTCCCATAAAGAAACGGCGGTAGTCGAATATCATTTTAAAGTCGGAGCCTATTTTCGTCCAGTCTTTACCGTTGAGGCTATAATAGAAGGTAGCGATGTCTTTGCCCGGACGGAAATCGCCGTCAATACGCAGGTAAATGATGTCTTGGCTTAATTCCACACGGGCTTTTTCTTTCGTATCAAGGGCAGTCACCGCCTTGCTTTTATTATCCAAGGAAACGACTTGTTCTGACATGGTGAGGCATTTTTTCCCGTTTTCTTTCAATACTGCAAGTACACCTGAATTGCCGTTGAACGCACTGAATCCCGTCACATCCCCTTCTTTCATGTGCGAAAGGTAAATAGCTACAGAGGCGGTACATTTCGGACCTTCCATACGCTGGGTTAACGTATTGGGCGCCCAAAACAGGTTTTCTACCACGCGGCTTGTTTTCAGGCGCAGATAACCGGGACGTTCTTCCAATGACCATGCCTTATGTATCGGATTGTGGTTCCATTGCCAGTTTATCTTCATTTGTTTGTTACCGAAATCATCGCTCACCACCAACGGGATAGCCGGACTTCCCTGCACGGGCTTTTCCATTACCGCCGGCACTTGGCCGTTTTCGTCTCCCAGCATCGGCCAGCCGTCTACCCACCGGCAAGGCATCAGAGTCAATACGCGCCCTATGCCTCCCCGGTCTTGGAAAATCACACCATGCCAGTTGCCTTTGGCATCGTCTACAATACATCCCTGCCCTACGTAAGGAAATCCGCCGAAGTCGGCTTCCAATATCACTTTCTTTTCATACGGGCCTGTGATTTTATCGGCACGATAGCACACCTGGCGGCGCTTGCCCCCATTAGGCCATGAAATCATCAGCAAGTAATATTTACCGTTATATTTTATAGCGCGGCTTCCTTCCAGCAGACCTGTCTCGGTGCTGTCGCGCTCAAAGATACGCATATCCACCCCTCCGGGCTGCACACCGCTCAAATCTGGCTTCAACTCGCGAAGCTGCCCCGTACCATAAAACATATATACACGCCCATCGTCATCGAAAAACAACGATGCATCGTGGAAATGCGGCGTACGCGACACCAGTTCCCATTTCTCCTTAGCGGGATCGGTTGTAGTATATACATAACCTCGGAAAGGCTTATCGTTGGGCGAGAAATAAGCATAAAACTTCCCGTTGTGATAACGGAGCGAGGTAGCCCATTGCCCGCGTCCGTAAGCGGTACATCCATCCATATCATAATTAGGTGTATCGGTCAGACGGTCGAACAGGTAGCTCACCGTTTCCCAGTTCACCAAATCCTTGGATCGCATCACGGGCGCACCCGGCATGAGGTGCATCGTGGTGCTTACCAAATAGAAATAATCACCTACCCGGATGACATCGGGGTCGGGCACATCGCTCCATAACATCGGATTGCTGAATGTCCCGTCGCCGTTATCGCTCGACTGGGCTTGCATTTGTCCGGCAAAGAGTGCGCATGCCATCAGTGCGCACAAGATTGAATTGCGTATTTTCATAATCGATTAAAAATTAAATGAATGTTCTGTCCACAAAATTAAAAGAAAAGCCCAATATTCCTATATTCAAAATCAAGAAATTACCCCTGATGTAACATACGTATATGAATCTGGGACATGATGTAACATACGTGTATGAAATTGGAACGTGATGTAACATAGAGAATAAAATATGTAACATACGGAATATGTTTTCCCGTTATAAATCTTTACCTTTGTACCTATTCAAGAAAACATTTTTTTTCACTCTAAAAACACACCGCTTATGAAAAACTCATTCAAGACATTCGCGTTGGGCGCGCTGGGACTGATGGCGTGCTCGTGCGCAAGCAATCAGGTAGAAGTGACCCCGGGAACTCCGGTATTCAGCAACTTCACCTACACCGGGCAAGACGCCGTGTACGACAAGAACCCGCTCGGTGCGGATGAATTCTATTCGCCCATCCTGCAAGGGTGTTATCCCGACCCCAGCATCTGCAAAAAGGGAGGCGATTACTACCTCGTATGCTCTTCGTTCGCCATCAATCCGGGCGTGCCTATCTTCCACTCCACCGACTTGGTGAACTGGAAGCAAATCGGGCATGTGCTCGACCGTCCTTCGCAACTGAAGGTGGAAGACACGGGCATCAGCGCGGGCGTATACGCACCGACCATCCGCTATAATGCCAACAACGACACCTTTTATATGATTACCACCGAATTCGCAGGCGGATTCGGCAACATCATTGTCAAGACCCAAGACCCTGCGCAAGGCTGGAGCGACCCCATCAAGCTGAACTTCGAAGGCATCGACCCGTCTATCTTTTTCGACGATAACGGCAAAGCTTACATCGTCCACAACGATGCACCCAAGAAAGCCCTTTACGAAGGACACCGCGTCATCAAAGTGTGGGAATACGATGTGGAGAAAGACCAGATTATCCCAGGCACCGACAAGGTCATCGTCAACGGAGGTGTAGATATCAAGAAGAAACCCATTTGGATTGAAGCACCCCACCTTTATAAAAAAGACGGCAAGTATTACCTGATGTGCGCCGAAGGCGGAACGGGTGATATGCATAGCGAAGTGATTTTCATCAGCGACAGCCCGACAGGCCCCTTCAAACCCGCCCCTGAAAACCCGATTCTCTCGCAACGCCACCTTAACGCCGACCGCCCCGATAAGGTAGACTGGGCAGGTCATGCCGACCTCGTTGAAGGCCCCGACGGCAAATATTACGGCGTATTCCTCGCTATCCGTCCCAACAATGCCAACCAGGTGAACACGGGACGCGAAACCTTCATCCTCCCCGTGGACTGGACTGGCACTTTCCCCGTGTTCGAAGGCGGAATGGAACCCTTGAAGGCGAAACTGAAAATGCCTGCAGGTGTCACCAACCAAACGGGACAGAACGGATACTTCCCGAACGGTAACTTTACGTTCATCGAAACCTTCCCATCAGATACACTCGACTATCGCTGGGTAGGCGTGAGAGGTGCACGCGAGAATTTCATTTCCGTATCACCCGACGGACTCTCCATCACACCGTATGACGTGAACATCAAAGTGGTTCAACCGACCTCCACATTGTTCTACCGCCAGCAACACCTGAACTTCACCGCAACCACCACGATGAACTACATCCCGCGTTCGGAAAAAGACTTGGCGGGCATCACGTGCTACCAAAGCGAGAACTTCAACTATGTGTTCGGCGTGACCAAGAAAGGCGAAGAAAACGTATTGGTACTGCAACGCACCGAAAAGGGCAACTCCATCGTATTGGCAAGCGCCACAGTGAAAGAAACCCGCCCCATCCTGTTGCAAGTGAAAGCCGTGGGTGACCAATATACATTCAGCTATTCGGAAGACGGCACTACGTTCCAGCCCATCGCCGACCCTGTTTCAGGCGATATTCTCTCTACTAACGTAGCGGGCGGATTCACCGGAGCGATGATTGGACTCTACGCTACGGCGGGAAATGATGCCATTGCGGAATAAAACATAGCGGACGCAGAGACTTTAAGCAATCTGCGGAAAAGAGGCAAAAACAAGCAAACATTGTTTTGTCTCTTCTGATAACCGCATTACATCATGGCTCTTTCATTAAGCGATAAGGCTAATGAAAGAGCCATGATGCTATTATATAATGTATATAATGGAACAGTCCGAAGCCCCGGTTTAACAGCCTGTTTTTACCTGTATAATAGTCTCTTTTGTAAGATTATTAATCTTACGGCATGAAGATTAGCAACCTTGCAACGTGAAGATTAGTAATCTTCCCACAAAAGCAGTTTGGTGCCGTCGTTAACAAAAAAGACGTTTCTTTGGCTTACGCAATCAATTTACCCGAAACATACTCCCATGCGGCGGCCTTGCACGATTAAATCATTGTCGGGAGTAACCAGCTTCACTTTCCCAGCCACTTCAGCCAACGGGACAGAAACAATATCATCGCCCTGCAGGGAAACCATCCGCCCGAACTTGCCTTGGGCGATTAATTCCGTTGCATGACCTCCCATCCGTGTCGCAAGAGTGCGGTCGAATGCCGTGGGGCTTCCTCCTCGTTGGATGTATCCCAATACCGTCTCGCGGGTTTCGAAGCCTGTCTCGTACTCGATTTCCTCGGCTATGTATTGAGCCGCTTTCTTCCCATGCAAGGTAGGAATGCCTTCGGCTACGACTACAATCGAATAGGGCTTGCCTTTTTTCAGCCTTTCGATGATTACGTCACCTATGTTATGAATGTTGAAAGGAAGTTCGGGAAGCAGGATAATATCGCCTCCCCCCGCCATGCCAGAGTGCAGGGCAATCCAGCCCGCCTTGTGCCCCATTACTTCGATGACCATTACGCGCTGGTGGGAACTTGCCGTAGAGTGAAGGCGGTCGATGGCTTCGGTGGCTATGCTTACCGCTGAGTCGAATCCGAAAGATGTATCGGTGCCCCATACATCGTTATCAATCGTCTTGGGAATCATCACCACGTTTACACCGGCTTCCACTAACTTTGCCGCGGTAGTCTGGGTGCCGTTCCCTCCGATGCATACCAGGCAATCCAACCCGTGTGCCTGAATGGTCCGCATCAGCGCGTCGGGAGCGTTGTCCGAATCAGACACTTTCCCTTTGCGCCGGAAAGGCTTTACACGCGAAGTGCCTAAGATAGTCCCTCCCATGGTGAGTAACCCTCCCAAAGAGGCTTCCGTAAGCGGTGTCACCTCATCATCGAGCAATCCGCGGAAACCGTTGTGGATGCCGCACACTTCCATGCCATAATAATTTATAGCCGTCTTGCAAACGCCCCGAATGGTGGCGTTGATGCCGGGGCAATCGCCTCCTGCCGTCAATATTCCGATTCTCATAACCTTCAAATTTAGTCTTCGCGTGGTAAAGTTATAAGAAAAAAGTGTAGATTTGTCTTTTCTAACATAAAAAATATATCACCGATAAGAGAAATGCCTAACTTTGCGGGGCAGAAAATAAATAAACCAATGGTTTCAACAAAGTTAATTGAAAAGTTATTCGTTTCCCGTCAAAAGGAAATAGACACATATACCACACAGACGGAAGCCATCCAAGAGAAGGTATTCCGGAAACTTATTGAATATGCCTCAAGTACCGAATGGGGCAAGAAATACGATTATGCGCACATCCGTTCATACGAGGATTTCCAGCGTGTGCCCATCCAGCAATACGATGACATCAGAGGCTATGTAGACCGTATGCGGCACGGAGAAAAGGATATCCTCTGGCCCGGACGAGTGATTTGGTACGCCAAATCATCGGGGACGACAAGCGATAAGAGCAAGTTCATTCCTGTAAGCAAAGACGGGTTGAATCACATCCATTACCGGGGAGGGACCGATGCCGTAGCGCTTTACCTGCGTTCGAATCCCGAAAGCCGTTTCTTTTCAGGCAAAGGATTGATATTGGGCGGAAGCCATAGCCCGAATTATAATGTAAAAGACAGCTTGGTGGGCGACTTGTCCGCCATCCTGATACAGAACATCAACCCGTTGGTGAACTTCATCCGAGTGCCGAGCAAGGAGATTGCCCTGCTAAGCGAATTTGAAGAGAAGGTAGAACGCATTGCCGAAACCACGATACACGAGAATGTGACCAACCTTTCGGGTGTGCCTTCGTGGATGTTAGTGGTCATCAAGCGCATCTTGGAGAAGACAGGAGCCAAGCACCTGAACGAGGTATGGCCTAACTTGGAAGTTTTCTTCCATGGCGGTGTTTGTTTCACTCCTTATCGGGAACAATACAAGCAACTGATAACCAGCCCGACGATGCATTACATGGAGACCTATAACGCCAGCGAAGGTTTCTTCGGCTTGCAAAGCGACCTCGCCGACCCTGCCATGTTGCTGATGATTGATTACGATGTGTTCTACGAGTTCATTCCTTTGGAAGAAATCGATAATCCGAATCCTCACATCGTGCCCCTGACTGGTATTGAGGTAGGACGGAACTATGCGATGGTCATCAGCACTTCATGCGGCTTGTGGCGGTACATCATCGGTGATACGGTGAAGTTCACTCAGAAAGCCCCGTATAAGTTTGTCATTACGGGACGTACCAAGCACTTTATCAATGCTTTCGGAGAAGAACTGATGGTAGACAATGCGGAAAAAGGACTTGCCAAGGCCTGTGCCGCTACAGGCGCGCAGGTATTGGAATACTCGGCGGCTCCCGTCTTTATGGATGCCAATGCCAAGTGCCGGCACCAGTGGTTGGTAGAGTTCAGCGTGATGCCCGACTCGGTAGAGAAATTCCGCCATACGTTAGACCAAGCCTTGCAAGAAGTCAATTCCGATTACGAGGCGAAACGCCATAAAGACATTACGTTACAGGAATTGGAACTGATTGTGGCACGCCCGAACCTGTTCCACGACTGGTTGAAGGAAAAAGGCAAATTGGGCGGCCAGCACAAGGTGCCCCGCTTGAGCAATAACCGCAACTATATAGAAGAGATGTTGAAACTAAACTCATAAGCCAACGCATATAGCATGAAACCCATACCCAAGTATATTGCCCTGTTATTGGTCATCATCGGATTTTATGCCTGTGCCAGCACAGGGTCGCCCGATGGAGGGCCTTACGACGAGGAGCCGCCCAAATTCGTGCGCTCCAATCCTATGCCCAACGCCACCAACAACACCCGCAAGGAAGTGTCCATCGAGTTCGATGAGTTCATCAACCTGGAGAATGCCTCCGAGAAAGTCATCATCTCGCCTCCCCAACGCGAACAACCCGAGGTGAAGACCCGCGGCAGACGTGTGGTGGTAGAGTTTCTGGATAGCCTGATAGCCAATACCACTTATACCATCGACTTCGGCGATGCCATCGTAGATAATAATGAAGGCAACCCGTTAGGGCAGTTCTCGTATGCTTTCTCTACAGGACCCGAAATAGATACCATGGCTGTATCGGGCACCGTGCTCAATGCCGAGAACCTGGAACCGATAAAGGGCATTCAGGTGGGATTGCATAAGAATTTGAACGATACGGCTTTCACCAAGCTCCCGTTCGACCGCATTTCGCGTACAGATAGCCGGGGGCAATTCACCATCCGTGGTGTAGCGCCGGGCAAGTACCGTATCTATGCTTTGCAGGACGGAAACCAAAACTATATGTACGATTCGAAGACCGAAACGGTGGCATGGTCTGATTCGCTCATTGTCCCGGATATGACTCCGGCGGTGCGTTTTGATACGGTATGGAACGAAATCGACACCACCCACATCGACACCATCTTCGAAGTGCACTACACCCGCTTCCTGCCCGACAACATCATGCTCCGCGCCTTTAAGGAAGAAAGCTCGATGCAATATCTGGCAAAGAGCGAACGTCCCGAACTCAAGAAATTCAACCTCTTCTTCAGCGCGAAAGCCGATACGCTCCCCACTTTAAGAGGATTGGACTTTGACGAAAAACAACTCATCGTAGAAGCCAACCAGCGGAACGATAGCATCACCTATTGGATAAAAGACACGACTTTATGCGAACGGGATACCTTGACCATCGAGTTGAAGTACTTAGAGACAGATACCTTGGGACAATTAGTCCCTACCACCGACACCCTGCGGATGGTGAATAAAATCCCGCACGAACGCCGTCTGGCCATGAAGAAAGAAGCCGATGAGAAAGCCGAGAAGGAACGCAAAAAGCGGGAGAAGAAAGGCGACACGATAGCCGTTGCGGAGACTAAGTTTCTCACGATGAACGTAGACGCGCCTTCCGAACTGGACATTAACCGCAATGTCATCATCAACTTCGACGAACCGATAGAAAGCATTGATACCGCCGCCATCCACCTGCAAATGATGGTAGACTCGGTATGGCAAGACACGCCTTTCATCTTCGAAGCCGACACGGTAGCCCCGCGCCGGTACGTCATCCTCGCTAACTGGCAGCCCGCGCAAGAATACCAGCTCACGATAGACTCGCTCGGATTCAAGGGCATCTACGGACTATACACCGACAAGACGGAAAACAAGCTGAAGGTGAAGACCGTGGAACAATACGGCACCCTTTACCTCAACATCAAAGGAGCCGCTCCGCACGCCATCGTCCAACTATTAAACAGCAACGATGAAGTGGTGCGCCAGCAACCCGTGAGCGAAAAACAAACCTGCGACTTCTATTTCCTCCAGCCGGGCACGAAGTATTACATCCGCCTGTTCAACGACACGAACAACAACGGCCGATGGGATACGGGAAACTACAAAGAAAAACGCCAGGCAGAAGAAGTGTTCTACTTCCCCAAAACATGGGAAATGAAAGAAAACTTCGAGTTCGAAGAAGATTGGGACCTCTATGCCATCCCGCTCGACCGCCAGAAGCCGGACGAAATAAAGAAGCAAAAGCCCGACGAGACCAAGAAAATAAAAGATAGAAACAAAGAAAGAGCCAAACAATTAGGACGAACATGATGAAGAAAATCTTACTCTGCCTCTGCTTGCTCACCGGAAGCGTGGCAATAAACGCCCAATGCGGTGCCGTAAACAACGCCATCCAGCCCGGTGAGACGTTGAGCTACGAATTGAAGTTCAACTGGAAGTTCATCTGGTTTAACGTAGGCTGGGCAAAAATGACCGTCAACGAAAACACTTACAACGGCCAGCCAGCCCTGCGCACCGACCTGCTTTCGTACACCAACAAGCGTTTCGACCGCTGGTTCAAGATGCGCGACACGCTGACTTGCATCACCAGCCAACGCCTCGAACCGCTCTATTTCCGCAAAGGAGCCGAAGAAGGGAAACGCTATACGGTAGACGAAGTGCGGTTCGGCTACAAGGGCGGAAAGTGCATCGTCGACCAGCAACGCACCCTGCGCGGAAACACCGTGAAAAAGCACGATGAAATGGACGTATGCGTCTACGATATGCTGAGCATCCTGCTCCAAGCACGCTCCTACGACCCTACGGATTACAAGGTAGGGATGAAAATCCTTTTCTCGATGGCTACGGGCAAGGCGGTAGAGAAGCAGACCCTTATTTACCGGGGAAAAGAAAACTTTACGTCCGAAAACGGAACGACTTACCGGTGTTTGGTTTTCTCGCTCGTAGAATACGTGGACAATAAGGAAAAAGAAGTCATCACCTTCTTCGTGACCGATGACCTTAACCACCTCCCCGTCCGCCTTGATATGTACCTCAACTTCGGTTCCGCCAAAGCGTTCCTTACCGACATTAAAGGCAACCGTCACCCGTTGACTTCGATTGTAAAGAAATAAGCGATAGCACACGGACAGCACGGAAGAAAAGCCCCGTGCCGTCTGTACATCCAATTTTCTATTCTTCAACAGATTAAAAGTGGTCAAAATTTCCTTGGAATTTATTTTACACTTTAAAAGTTTTTCATATCTTTGCGGTGTTATTAACTTATTTCAATGTATATGGCAAACAGATTTTTCAAAGTTAACACGCTGCAAGGATTGCTCGTTTTATCCTTGTTGGGCACGACCGCCTGTGTCGACGACGCTTACGACTTAAGCAAAGACGTAGACATGACCATTACGGTAGGTGGAGAGAACTTAAGCATTCCGGGAAGCAATACGGACTTGATTACGTTGGAAAAGATTTTCGATTTAGCTCCGGAAAGCGATGTGAAAGCCGATGCGAACGGCGACTATGCATTGACCATGAAGGGAGAAGGCTCCGAATCATCGGTCAATGTAGAAAACGTTACGATTGAAGGAAGCGAAATCGAAACCGACCCTTCGACTACTGACCTGAACTTCCAATACGTCCCAGACCAAGAGAAAGCGGAAGCCAATGTAGACGACCACACCTCATTCAATGTAAACAAGACCGATGTAACCGAAGACGTGGTAGAACTGCATTACGCCAACGTTACATCAATGTCTTCTTTAGACTTGAGCTTCGACGGAAGCGCACGCCAATTGCATTTGGCGGAAGGATTCACCGTCACATTCCCCGAATACATGACCATCCGTTGCGACGGAGATTCACGCTTTCAGGCAGAAGGCAATACGATTACGTTTGCCGAAGACGTAACGATTGCCAGAGGAAGCCGCTTGTCTATCCCCGTATCGGTAACCGCCATCGACTTCAACCAAATGCCTGAAGGCGAAGGATTGGTAGAACGCGGACACCTGATTATCCGCGGCGACATTCCTGTAGCAGGACGTGCCTACCTACGCGACGACGACTTCCTCACGCACCAAGACGTGCAACTGAACCTGCATACAGAAATCAACATCGACGACATCGAACTGACTGAAGTGACTGCCGTTGTCGACCCGCAAATCGACATCACCATCGACCCGGTTACGGTAAACGAGCTTCCCGACTTCTTGCAAGACAATGAAGTGGAAATCGACATGACCGACCCGAAAATCTTCTTGTATGTCACCAACGAATCGCCGGTAGCGGTAAACTTCACAGCCGACATGATGCCCTATAAAGAAGGACAACAACTGAGCACCATCATCTTGGGCGATAAACCGAACGGCACTGAGCCTATCATCATCCCGGCAAACGTAACCGATTATGCCATCTGCCTGCACCGCCTGGAAGATGCAGCCGGCATCGAAGCCGATGACATCATCACCGTCCCTAACCTGAACGACCTGGTGGCTAAAATCCCTGATGAAATCCGCACGGAAAACATCGAAGCTACAGCCAACAAACAGACCCCCATCACCTTGGAACTGGGCAGAGACTACAACGTGAAGACCGATTACAATGTAGTGGCACCGTTGCAATTCAACGACCAGACGCGGATTATCTACAACGACCAAATGGATGACTGGAACAGCGACATGAAAGACATCGATGCACGCCATGCTGAAATCTCGCTCACCGCTACGAATACCATCCCGTTAGGTATGACCATGACCGCCGATGCCATCGACCCCGACGGCAATGTGCTGAGCAACATTACAGCTACCGTAGAAGGCGGAATCAGTGCCGGAAAGCCCGGTGCTCCCACTACAAGCACACTGACTATCCGCCTGGAATCGAAAGCCGACGGAGCGTTGAAGAATATGGACGGCATCGCCTACCGGGTGGAAGCCTCGGTTCCGACCGAAGTGGAAGGCATCACCCTGAACGAAAACCAAAGCTTGAAACTCGACGATGTAGTCATCACCATCAAGGGTGGAGTCACCTTAGACTTAAATTAATCAAAACAGGTATTCATTATTATCGAACAGAAATTTATGAAAAAACTACATAAACTTTTCACCGCGGCTCTCTTGGCAGGCTCATGCCTGACGGCTTCGGCACAGGCTTTACGCTCGGGATATTTCCTCGAAGGATATACCTTCCGCCACCAGCTTAACCCGGCTTTCTCCGCCGAGCGCAACTATGTCAGCATCCCCGTATTGGGCAACATCAATGTAGGCACACAGGGCAATATCGGGTTGGGACACTTCCTTTATCCGCAAAACGACCAACTGATTACGTTCATGCACTCCAGCATCAACGGGCAGGACTTCTTAGGCGAACTGAAAGACAAGAACCGCCTCAGCGCCAACCTCAACATGACGCTGCTTGCGGCCGGATTCCACGCATGGGGCGGATTTAATACAGTAGACATCAACCTGCGCTCGAACACGAGCATGAACCTTCCATACGACTTGTTCGCCTTCATGAAGATGGGCATGACCGGAAGCGAGACACATTATAATATAGGCGACTTGGGCATCCAGTCGAACAACTACGTAGAACTGGCATTCGGCCACTCACGCAAAATCAACGACAAATTGAACGTGGGAGGCAAATTGAAATTCCTGTTAGGAGCCGCCAACCTCAGCCTGAAAATGACCGATATGGATGTCACCCTAAGCCAAGACAAATGGATGGTAAAAGCCAACGGTGAAATGAGTGCTTCCTTGAAAGGACTGACCATGCCTACTAAAGCCGAAAGCGGAAGAAAGGTAGACAATGCCAGCCAGCACGACTTGATAGACTGGGACAATGTAGATGTAGATAGCCCGGGATTGAGCGGTTTCGGTATGGCTATCGATTTGGGTGCCACGTATAAGGTAATGGATGACCTGACCGTATCCGCCGCCTTGCTCGACTTCGGCTTCATGTCGTGGGGAAATACGATTAAGGCGGCTACAAGCAACGCTCCATGGGAATTCGACGGATTCCAAAACATTGCAGTCGACCCTGAATTAGGCGATGATGACCCCAATTCATTGGAAAGCCAACTGGACGCTATCGGAAAAGACCTGGAAGACTATGCCAGCTTCCACCGTACGGAAAACGGAACGAAACGCACCGCCATGTTAGGCGCCACGCTGAATCTCGGCGCGGAATATGCCTTCCCTCTGTATGATAAGCTCCATTTCGGTTTCTTATCGTCTACACGCATCAACGGCAAGTATAGCTGGTCGGAAGGACGCATCTCGGCTAACGTAGCGCCCATCAAATGGTTTGACGCAGGTGTCAACTATGCCATTTCTTCATTCGGCTCGTCATTCGGATGGTTATTGAACTTCCATCCGCGCGGCTTCAACTTCTTCGTAGGTATGGATCACCTGATGGGCAAAGTAAGCCCGCAATTCATCCCCGTCAAGAGCGGAAACATGAATATCAGCTTAGGTTTCAATGTAACCTTCGGAGGAAACAAAGACAAGAAAGACAAGAAATAATAATTCCGTATAAAATACAGAGACACGGAAACACAGAGGCTTTTAACTTGAGAATTAAAAACTCAAAATTAAAAATCATCTCTGTGTTTCCGTGTCTCTGCGTTTTTCCCCAATAAAGACCTTGCTTATTTGTTCAGCCTCCAAGTGAAGCCGTCTTTCGTGTCTTTCACCTCGAAGCCGAGGGCAGACAGGTTATCGCGGATTTTGTCGCTCGTAGCCCAGTCTTTGTTGGCTTTCGCCTTCATGCGTTCTTCCAGCAACATGTCTACTACTTTGCCGAAGGCTTCTTCGCGGGCGGCATTGTTTTCGCTTTCTTCCTTCAAGCCCAAGATGTCGAAGGCAAAGAGTCGGAATACGCTCTTCAGTTCTTCTAAATCCTCGGCGCTGATGGTGGCTTTCTTGTCGGCTAACGTATTAATCATGCGGATAGCATCGAAGAGATGTGAAATGACTATCGGTGTGTTCAAGTCATCGTTCATTGCCTCGTAGCATTTCTCACGAAGCCCTGCAGGTTCGATGCCTGATGTGGCTTTCGACGGAGTGATGCGGTCGAGGTTCTTGATGCCTTCCAAGAGGCGTTCCAGTCCTTTCTCGGCGGCTTGCAGGGCTTCGTTGCTGAAGTCTACCGTGCTACGATAATGCGCTTGCAGGATGAAGAAACGGATGGTCATCGGCGAGTAGGCTTGTGTCAAGAGTTGGTTTGAGCCTGTAAAGAACTCTTCCAAGGTGATGAAATTGCCCAACGACTTGCCCATCTTCTGCCCGTTGATGGTAATCATGTTGTTGTGCATCCAATAGCGCACCATCTGATGGCCTTCGGAAGCTACGGCTTGCGCTATTTCGCATTCGTGATGCGGGAATATCAGGTCCATGCCGCCTCCGTGGATATCGAAGGTTTCTCCTAAATACTTACGTCCCATTGCTGTACATTCGCAATGCCAGCCGGGGAAACCGTCGCTCCAAGGCGAGGGCCAGCGCATGATATGTTCGGGTTGCGCGCATTTCCAAAGGGCGAAGTCGGCTGGGTTATGCTTTTCTTCTTGTCCGTCCAGTTCGCGGGTTGTATTGAGCACATCATCCAGGTTGCGTCCCGAAAGTATGCCGTAATGATGGTCTTTGTTGTATTTCGCTACATCGAAGTACACCGAGCCTTGGCTTTCGTAGGCATAACCGTTTTTCAGAATCTCTTCCACCAACCGGATTTGCTCGATGATGTGTCCCGAAGCGTGCGGCTCAATGCTGGGCGGAAGCACGTTGAGGGCTTCCATTGCTTTATGATAACGGATGAGGTAATATTGCACCACTTCCATCGGCTCCAATTGTTCCAGCCGCGCTTTCTTGGCAATCTTGTCTTCGCCATCATCGGCATCGTGCTCCAAATGGCCTACATCGGTGATGTTGCGCACATAGCGCACCTTATATCCCAAATGATTCAGATAACGGAACAAGATATCGAACGTAATGGCAGGACGCGCGTGTCCCAAGTGCGCGTCGCCGTAAACGGTAGGGCCGCACACATACATTCCCACGTGAGGGGCATGCAAAGGAACGAACGGTTCCTTCCTGCGGCTCAACGTATTGTAAATAATGAGTTGATTTTCCATAATTCTCGTTTATTTGATAGGGCACAAAAATAACGAAAAAGGAGATAGCCGCCAAAACAAAGCTCCTCCAAATCTGTTAATGAAAGTATAATGCAAGGTAGAATTATTAAATCGTGTTATAAAACACTTTATTTTAGCCCAAACGTTTGCTGTTTCAAAGAAAGTCCGTACATTTGCAATGTGTTTTTCATAGTATTAGATTTAAGGTTAACAAAGGTTGGAGTACAGCGGTACTCCTTTTTTTTATGCCCATACGTTATGAAGGAAGAAAAAGAGAAGCGTGTTTTGTTAGGGATGAGCGGGGGGACGGATAGCTCGGTGGCGGCTATGCTCCTGCAGGATGCGGGTTATGAAGTGACCGGCGTGACGTTCCGTTTCTATGAGAAAGAAGGCGATACGGCTTACCTTGACGATGCGCGCCAACTCTGCTCCCGCCTGCATATTCCTCATCTTGCCTATGATGCGCGGGAGGTTTTCTGCAAGCACATTATCACGTATTTCATCGATGAGTACCTGAAAGGGCGCACTCCCGTACCGTGTACCTTGTGTAATAACCGCTTGAAATGGCCTCTTCTTCAACGCCTTGCCGATGAGCGGGACATTCCTTTCATCGCATCTGGACACTATGTGCAAAAACGCCTCATCGGGGAGCGTTGGCACATCACCCAAGGAGCCGACCCCGATAAAGACCAGTCGTTTTTCCTTTGGGGGCTTCCGCAAGACATTATCGCTCGGATGATTCTTCCCTTGGGAAACCTTACCAAGACCCGTGTGCGCGAAATCGCTTCCGAGCGGGGATTCCTGAAAGTGGCGTCCAAGCGGGATAGCCTCGGCGTGTGCTTCTGCCCCGGAGATTACCGCACCTATCTGCGCGAGCACACGCAAGCGGGTGACATCGCTCCCGGACCTATCTTCGACGAGCAACGCAACTATATGGGTACGCACGAGGGATATCCGTTCTATACCATCGGGCAACGCCGTGGGCTGGGCGTTTATCGGAACAAAGCCCTCTTCGTAAAGGAAATCCTTCCGGAGGAGAACACCGTTATCCTTGCCGACGACCTCCGCTCGCTGGAGCATCGGGCGTTCTATCTTTCGCACTGGCACCTGCCCAATCCCGAAGCGGTATTCGCCCCGCAATCGGAACTCATCGTGAAGATACGCTACCGCAAGCAAGCCAACCGCTGCTCGGTTTCCCTTACTCCCGATGACCGCTTATATGTCCGCTTACACGAACCATTGGCTTCCATCGCGTGCGGACAAGCCGCAGTGTTCTATCAAGATAACGTGGTGTTGGGCGGAGGGATTATTGACGAGACCGGTGAATAGTGCTCCGGAAAACCACCCAAAAGGCATAAAAACTCCAACCAACATCTTGCGCAGCATAAGGTTGTACATTTCATAGCACACGGATGACACAGAAAGACACAGAAATAGTATATCATCGTTTCTTCAATTCCTCGGTAGGAGCCATGCGGTAGAGCTTGTCGCTGGGACGGATGCGGCCCGGCACCTTGAAGGATACGTGTACACCTTTGGGCACTACATCCACCGGCTTCAGGTCGACACGGGCTTCTTCGAGGGTGACAAACATCGCACCCGTAGTAGGACCGGTTATCAGAAGTTTGTCGCCTACCTTGATTTCGGAGGCCTCTATCAGGAACTCCGCTACGCCGATGTTCGAGAAATACTTGATGCCTCGTCCGGCATAGACCTTGCGCTCGGTAGCTTCCGAACCGTAATTGCGACTCCATTCACCCAAACGTTGACCCAAATAGTAACCGTTCCAGAATCCGCGATTGAACACCGTCTTCAGACGTTCGTCCCAAGCGTCTTTCTTCTCTTCGGTAAATGTGCCCTCTAGGTACGATTGGATGGCTTCCTTGTAGCACTCTACCACCGTGCGGACGTATTCCGGTCCGCGGGCACGGCCTTCTATCTTGAACACCCGTACGCCCGCTTCTATCATCTCGTCCATAAAACGGATGGTCTTCAGGTCTTTGGGCGACATGATGTATTGGTTGTCTATCTCCAGTTCGATGTCGCTCTCCTTGTCTTTCACGATATACGCCCTGCGGCACACCTGCATACAAGCTCCCCGGTTGGCGGAAGCGTTCTGTTCATTCAAGCTAAGGTAGCATTTTCCCGATACCGCCATGCACAATGCTCCATGGCAAAACATTTCGATGCGCACCGGTTTGCCCATCGGCCCCGTGATATGCTGCTCTTGAATGGCATCGTATATCTTACGCACCTGTTTCAGATTCAATTCGCGTGCCAGCACCACCACATCGGCGAAGCGGGCATAAAACTTCAACGCCTCCGCGTTGCTGATATTCAACTGGGTAGAGAGATGCACTTCCTGCCCCACTTGGTTGCAATAAGCCATTACCGCCACATCCGAAGCGATGACCGCACTGATGCCCGCTTCTTTCGCGGCATCAATAATCCGGCGCATCAGTTCGATGTCTTCATCATAGATAATAGTATTCACCGTGAGGTAACTCTTCACCCCGTTTTCGTCACACGTGCGGGCTATCTCGCGCAAGTCATCAATGGTAAACGTGCTTGCCGAACGGGCACGCATGTTCAGGCTCTCAATGCCGAAGTAAATGGAATCCGCTCCGGCATGGATAGCGGCAGCCAGCGACTCGCGCGAGCCGACTGGTGCCATAATCTCGAAGTCTTTTATCGAATGATTCATTCTTTTGCTCATTTTAGGCTGCAAAGGTAATGAATCTCCGGCGAATAATCACATTATTTATATAAAGCCTTGCCTAAGTCTTCCAGTCCGGCTTCTCCAGGCAAACCGGGATAGGCTTTCTTCATGGCATCCACAAAAGCTTGCGATGTCGGGTTTGCATTGAACAGTTCTTTCATCTTTTTCAAGTAAGCGATTTTAAACTCTACCGCATCCCGTTTTGCCGCACCTCCATGTCCGCCGATAAAGAGTTCTGCACCCGATGCCAACGAGTTTTCCGCTTCAGCGATTTCAGCATCCATGCCAGCCGGAGACGATACCTGCAAGTGGCTGATATGTGCCTTTGCCGGAGTCCAGTGCGTATAATATGCCTTCCCGTCTATCAGGATGCTTGCAGCAGGGAAATCCGAACTTGCCCCATGACGGAATTCGAACGTCACGCCCGCCCAAGTCTGCATTGTTCCGAAAGCGACTTCTGATACTTCACCCGTAGGCATTTCGGTCATAGCATCACCGAATGCTTGTGCAAAACCTTTCATCATCCCTCCATATATTTCACCTTTAGTAAATTCGGGCATACCTTCCGCCATTACCACATCATGGTTTCCGGTGCCGCCCACGTGATAATCCGTGATACGTTTCTCTACGGGCTTCTCCAATGCCGAAAGATAAGTGTCAAACTCCGTCACATTCTCCTTGAACAAGGGTTGTTCCATCGTTACAAGCGCATCCTTGCCCTCAATAATGTAACTTGCGTCACCCAACACATCGTTGGTGTAATACACATGCAGTTTGCAATTGCCGAGGTCATGTACCTCGAAACGTCCTTTAGTCTGTGCCATAGCTGTAATTGTTAAGAGATTGAACAAAATAAATAATACTTTTCTCATGGTTTCTTGCTTTTAGTGATTATACTCATTGTTTTACTTTTCTGCACTGCAAAGTTGGGAAGAGTTTTTCAATTTCACAAGTAGGTACGTGAAAGTCAGATACTTACATAGAAGTAACCTTTGTTGGATACAAGCAAGTTACAAACGAAAATATTTTTGAAAAAAGTTATTTGCTATTCAAAAGAACTTTGCTTACTTTTGTAGAGCGAATTAATATATTGAACACAGAGACACAAAGACACAGAGTTCTTTATATTAAAAAGATTAATATCTGCTATACGCCCCTACAACTAATTGGGCAAAATGCAGAAAAAAGATAAAAACATCATGTAAATATAATCCTTTGTGTCTCTGTGACTCTGTGTTCAATATAACTACAATATACTTATGGACCGAACTACAATAGAAAGCACAATGTTCCCCGATTGCCCGATACGAAACATCTTGGCACGGATTAGCGACAAATGGTCGCTCTTGGTGATTTACACGCTTGACAAGACGGGCAAAGAGAAAATGCGCTTCAAGGAACTCCAGCGCGAGATACCCGATATCTCGCAAAAGATGCTGACCGTAACCCTCCGCACCTTAGAAGAGGACGGCTACCTGACCCGCACGGTCTATCCCGAAGTGCCGCCCCGTGTGGAATACACATTGACCTCCCGCGCTCATTCCTTGATTCCGCATATCAACGGACTGATAGAATGGGCATTAGAGAATAAAGACGCAATTATAAACGACCGCAAAAAGACATCCCGCGCATGAACATACGAAACATTGACTTAGGAGAAAAGCCCGTGGTGCTAGCACCCATGGAAGACGTGACCGACCCCGCATTCCGCCTGCTCTGCAAAGAGTTCGGAGCCGATATGGTTTATACCGAATTTGTTTCGAGCGACGCCTTAATACGCTCGGTAGACAAAACGATGATGAAACTCAACATCAGTGCAGCCGAACGCCCTGTGGCTATCCAAATCTACGGAAAAGATACCGAAACCATGGTAGAAGCGGCACGCATCGTGGAGCAAGCCCGACCCGATATCCTCGACCTGAACTTCGGATGCCCTGTAAAGCGGGTAGCGGGTAAAGGCGCAGGGGCAGGTATGCTTCAAAATATCCCCAAGATGCTGGAAATCACCCGTGCCGTAGTGGATGCCGTACAGATTCCGGTCACGGTAAAGACCCGCTTGGGTTGGGACGAGAACCATAAAATCATCGTAGACCTTGCCGAACAATTACAGGATTGCGGCATCGAGGCATTGACCATTCACGGACGTACCCGCTCGCAGATGTACACGGGCGAAGCCGACTGGACCCTGATAGGCGAAGTGAAGAACAATCCGCGTATGCGCATCCCTATCATCGGGAACGGGGATATCACCACGCCCCAGCGTGCCAAGGAGTGTTTCGACCGCTATGGCGTAGATGCTATCATGATAGGCCGTGCCAGCTTCGGACGCCCGTGGATATTCAAGGAAGTGAAACATTATCTGGAAACGGGCGAAGAACTTCCTCCCCTTTCTTTCCGCTGGAAGTTGGACGTATTGCGCCGGGAGATACAGGACAGCATCAACTTGCTCGATGAACGCCGGGGCATCCTTCACGTAAGACGCCACTTGGCGGCTTCTCCTTTATTCAAAGGCATTCCCAATTTCCGCGATACCCGCATCGCCATGCTCCGTGCCGAAACCCAAGAAGAGCTTTACGCGATACTGGACCGCATCGAAACGATATTGGAAGAACAAGCAAACCTTCAAACAACGAATAACCATGAATAAAAATCAAGGAGAAATCATTTTATACCAACCCGATGAAACCATCAAATTGGAAGTACGATTAGAGGATGAAACGGTATGGCTTACACAAGCACAAATGGCTGAACTTTTTCAAACCACACCTCAAAATATAACTATACATATAAAAAGTGTTTATAAAGAAAAAGAATTAGAACAAATGGCAACTTGTAAGGAAGACTTACAAGTTCGTTTAGAAGGCGGAAGAACGGTACAAAGAAAACAAAAGTTTTATAATCTTGATGTTATCATCTCAGTCGGCTATCGGGTAAAAAGCAAACGAGGTACTCAATTCCGTCAATGGGCAAACAAAGTACTCAAAGAATATTTGTTAAATGGTTATTCCATCAACCGTCGTTTACTGGATTTGGAACATACTGTAGCCGAACATTCTAAGAAAATTGATTTCTTTATCCGTACTTCCCTACCCCCAGTCGAGGGTATCTTCTATAATGGGCAATTATTCGATGCTTATAAATTTGCTACCGATCTCATCCGCTCCGCCCAAAAGTCTATTCTATTGATAGATAATTACATTGATGAATCGGTTTTACTCATGCTTAGCAAACGCAATGAAAGTGTACAGGCTACAATCTACACTCAAAAAATAAGCGCACAACTCCAACTTGACCTTGACAAACATAATAGCCAATACCCACCTATTCAAATCCATATCTACAGAGAAAGCCACGACCGTTTCCTAATTATAGACGAAACAGAAGTGTATCACATCGGAGCATCATTAAAAGACTTAGGGAAAAAGATGTTTGCTTTCTCCAAATTAACCATCCCTGTTTCAGCCATTACAAACCTATTATAACCCAATAAACCAATGAACAAACAACATTTACACAAGCAATTGGTATGCCTCGTCTGCATCCTCCTCACGCTCGCTTCTTGCGAGAAAAACACGTCTATACCCGCAAGCGAAACCGTCGACTATTCCGATAACCGGTGCTGGTTCGAGGATAAACAAGACGCTACGGGAAAGAGCGTCGACTTGTTTTATGTAGTCCCCACCTGCATCTGGGACTATACCGACTCGTTGGGACAAACCCGGCACCACATGGATATCTTCAATGAGGAACAACGCACGTTGGTGAATCCCTCCATCCAGTTAGCTAAAAGCGTATTGGCAGATAGCTGCAACTTCTTCTCACCTTATTATCGCCAGATTTCGATGGACAGCTGGCTCACGCTGGACACGGCACTCATCGAAGAACGCTTCAAATTAGCCTATCAAGACGTGGCGGACGCTTTCCGCTATTATATGGAGCACGATAACCAAGGGAAGCCGTTCATCCTTGCCGGGCATAGCCAAGGAGCCAAGGCAGTTATCGAACTCCTGAAACGGGAAATGACACCCGACATCAGCCGGAAGCTCATCACCACCTACGCTATCGGCTATACCGTCACAAAAGAAGAACTGGCAAGTTATCCCACCTTGCGCCCCGCACAAGACTCTATCGATACAGGCGTGCTCATCGGATTCAATAGCGTGACCCGCCCCGATGCCGTATCGCCTTTGTTCCGAAACAATGTGGTGTGCATCAATCCCGTCAACTGGCGTACCGATGCTACTCCTGCCTCGTCCTACCAAGGCTTTACCGTATCGCTCGACACTACAATTCATACGCTTATCGTAACGGGTATAGACGAAGACCGATACTTCATCCCCAGCGTAGAAGCCCTGTTGCCCAAAGGCAACCTGCACGTGCAAGAGTTCAATCTCTATAACGAAGACCTGCGCAAGAACGTATTACAACGCATACGGGCATACCAGAAGACGCATTGACATAACTCTTGAAAATTGTTTGTAGAAATCTATCCATTCGTTCGGTAATAGCATATCTTTTTAAATTAAAAACGGTTACTTATGTTTCCTTTTCACAGGACAAAAGTAACCGTTCTAAAAAAGAGGATATGTTATGCTTATGTTATCGTTAGGTTAACAAGTCAATGTCTAAGTGCCCATTTCCAGCATGCATCCGCCCCGGCTAATCGGTCTTCCAAAGAGTTGCATACGATAATATCAGGCGATAAACTTGTCTCTACATTCGCTTCATTCGGCCGAAGAAAATACGAATGACTAATATGGAGGCAAGTATTCGTAAATGGAAGCTGTATAGGAAACACGTCACCATAGCAAGTCGGACTTTGGGAAGTAGGAGTTCCAATAAGAGGAAAAAGACCGTTATCTTTGATTAGAGTCAACAGTAGGTTCGCACTGCTAAACGTGTTTTGCCCTTGGATGAATACAGTCTCTCCATGAAAACGTTTTTTTACCTTAGGTACATCACAAAACTGATTAGCCACAACCTCTTTTTGCTCGACCAACATCCCCTTCATCTTATCATATTTTTCAGGAACAAAGAGGGAAGGGTAACACTCTCGCAAGAAACCAGATACGCGCAAATAAGATTTAAACGGACAGATATCATTCATGGATATTCCCAAAAAATCCAATAATATATCTCCTAATAAACTGTTTCCACCTCCATTATACCGCATATCAACAACAAGCTTTGATATATGCCGCTCGTTTATTTCCTGACACATCCCGTCTAAAAAATCAGTAAATAAAAGCAACGACTGACTGATTTTATCGTCCATAGCCGTATTTGTCATACGGCATCCCAACTGATAGGTAAAACGGTCAATCATCGAATTGAATTGCATATAGCAAGTCTTTCCTGTTATCTTATAACTGAATGGCTCTTCTTTTTTCCCCGTAACCGGATGGGGCATCATATTTACATAATGACAGGAATGAGTATCCCATCCGTCCGCTGACGGAATACACACCTCGCTTCCGTCTGAAAAAGTGAAACAGACCGTTCCTACCTCATTTATTACATCAATCATCCGCAAGAAATCCACTTGGTTCAGAAAATAACTGCCCGTTATACAAGCTTTTATCCTGTTTTCCGAAGGAATGTTCTCCATCAAAAGCTGGGTGATACTATCTATTGATTTGCCATTTATGCATTCGATTCTTTTCCCTGTACAATCCGGAAACGATGAAGTGATTGCATATACATAAAAATCCCCTTCATAATAGCGGATAGTAAAAGGATATGCCACGCTGTCTTTCGGCATGGCAAATGTATGTGCATCACGAAGCAATGTGAACAGTTTGTTCAACCGCATCGGAAACATCGAACCTGTAGCCCCTTGTACGAGCATACCACAAAGCACTTCCGATTGTTTTTCCATTAGTGCAAATGCCTTTTCATCGATTAAGGGCGAAGGGTGAAACTCCTTTAGGAAGTAAATCAAATTCATCACGTCATTCTGATACGGATTGTATCGCTTGTCTTGCTGCAAGACAGGTATGGGGAAATATTCCATCATTTAGAGCCTGTTTAAATTTTAACGTTTGCAATTGAAAGAGTGTTTCTTCTTTCCGCGAAAATGATTATTTTTAAGTTACCACACTTGAAATAATTATGTATTCGACGGATTTAGAAGAAACACAGTGGCAAGTTACGGGGAAA
>CASFRN010000140.1 GCA_949296855.1 uncultured Bacteroides sp.
ATCAGATTTAGAAATTTTCCTCCAAGTTAATAAAATTGTGACTAAGAGCACGAAGGAGGGGACAGAAAACAAGGCGCCGGCCTTGTTTTTTTATCCTGCCGGTGTAAAATCTGGGGGATTTTATCTAAATTTGTGGCATTGAGTAAGGGTGAGGCACTTAAAGAATGTAAAGAAAGGAAAATGAAACAAAATCGGGAAATATGTTTAAAGACATACTTTTTTATTTGTTTAGTTCGAAAAAAGGCCTCATCTTTGTGCCGTTATCCTGAAAACAATCTTTTTACCTTAAAAAAAAACTAATACCTATTGAAAACTTAAAAAAGCTTCTTTGTGAAAAGAGGCTTTTTTTATGCCCTTACGTTTCGCGTTTTTATAAATTTATCCTTCATCTTCTTCAAAGATTCATGAAATTCGCTACTTTTGCATCATTAAACACTTTGAGTTATGGCACAACCATTGGCAGAGCGGATGCGTCCGAAGACATTGGACGATTATATTGGACAAAAGCACTTGGTGGGAGAAGGGGCTGTGTTGAGGCGGATGATAGATGCCGGACGCATCTCTTCCTTTATTTTATGGGGGCCTCCGGGGGTGGGGAAGACCACGTTGGCTCAAATCATAGCCAATCGGCTGGAAGTTCCTTTCTATACGTTGAGTGCGGTCACTTCGGGAGTAAAAGAAGTGCGCGATGTTATCGAGAAGGCTCGTAACGGGCGTTTCTTCTCCAGTCAAAGCCCGATTTTGTTTATTGATGAAATCCATCGGTTCAGCAAGTCCCAGCAAGATTCGTTGTTGGGGGCGGTAGAGACGGGAGTGGTGACCCTGATAGGGGCTACTACGGAGAATCCTTCGTTCGAAGTCATCCGCCCTTTGCTTTCGCGTTGCCAGCTCTATGTATTGAAATCGCTCGAAAAGGATGATTTACTGGAGTTGCTCCATCATGCATTAGAGAAGGATAGTATATTAAAGGAGAAGCACATCGAATTGAAAGAGACCGACGCGATGCTCCGCTATTCGGGAGGTGACGCGCGCAAATTGCTCAACATTTTAGAATTGGTGGTAGAAGCGGACGATTCGGACCCGATTGTGATTACGGATGAAAAGGTGGTGGAACGTTTGCAACAAAACCCGTTGGCATACGATAAAGACGGGGAAATGCATTACGATATCATTTCGGCTTTCATCAAGTCGATAAGGGGAAGTGATCCCGACGGGGCACTCTATTGGCTTGCCCGCATGGTGGAGGGAGGCGAAGACCCTGCGTTCATTGCCCGGCGTCTGGTTATTTCGGCATCCGAAGACATCGGGTTGGCTAATCCCAATGCCTTGCTCTTGGCGAATGCTGCGTTCGATGCCGTGATGAAGATAGGCTGGCCCGAAGGACGTATTCCCTTGGCTGAGGCTACGGTTTATCTTGCCACAAGCCCGAAGAGTAATTCGGCGTACATGGGCATTAATTCGGCACTCGAAACCGTGCGCAATACGGGGAATTTGCCCGTGCCTTTGCACTTGCGGAACGCTCCTACCAAGTTGATGAAACAATTGGGATATGCCCAAAATTATAAATATGCACATGATTATAAAGACCATTTTGTGGTGCAACAATTCTTGCCCGACGGGATTCAGGCGCAACGTTTCTGGCATGCGCAAGAGAATCCGGCAGAGCAGAAGTTGAAAGACCGCATGGTGCAGTTATGGGGTGAACGGTTTAAAGAATAATTTAAAATAAAACGTATGAAAATAGTAGTATTAGACGGATATACCTTGAATCAAGGCGAAAGGGATTGGGAAGAGTTGAATGAACTGGGAGATGTGACGGTGCACGACCGTACGGAGCCTGATGAAGTGATCAGAAGAGCCGAGGGAGCTGAGGTGTTATTGACCAACAAAGTGGTGCTCGACCGTTCTACAATCGAACATCTGCCCGACTTGAAATACATTGGCGTGTTGGCTACAGGGTATAACATTATCGACTTGAATGCTGCCCGCGAACGGGGGATTGTAGTGACCAATATTCCTGCATATAGCACCGATTCGGTGGTGCAGATGGCTTTTGCCCATATTCTGAACATTACGCTTCGGGTAGGTCATTATGCACACGAGGTGCATAACGGAGTATGGAGTGCACAGCCAGATTTCTCGTATCGTGATACGCCTTTGATTGAATTGAAAGGCAAGCGCATCGGATTGGTAGGTTTCGGCCATATCGGTCAGGCTATGGCTAAGGTGGCTTTGGCATTTGGCATGAAAGTGGTGGTTTGTCCGCACAAGATGGATACAAAATTGCCGAGAGAATACGAGAAAGCGAAGCTGAATGATGTGTTCTCTACATGTGATATCGTGAGCCTGCATTGTCCGCTGACTCCCGAAACCAAGGAGATGGTGAACTCGTTCCGCCTGTCCCTGATGAAACAAGGAGCAATTTTGATTAATACAGGCAGGGGAGGGCTGATAGACGAGAAAGCTTTGGAGCGTGCTTTGCTGAGCGGTAAGTTGCTCGGAGCGGGATTGGATGTGCTTTCGTCCGAACCTCCTTCAGCGGGAAATCCACTTTTGAAATTGAATAATTGTTTCATTACGCCTCACATTGCCTGGGCAACTCATGAAGCCCGCGAAAGATTGATGGCACAGGTGGTAGAGAACCTAAAGGCATGGATGGACGGTACACCTATTAATAATGTATTGGAGGATTGAGTATGACAAAAGAAGAACGGATAGCGAAAGCGGTGGCATTGTTTAAGGAAGGGTATAATTGTTCGCAATCGGTGGTAGGCGCATACGCCGACCTGTATGGCTTTGCTCCGGAGCAAGCGTTCCGGATGTCAGCTTCGTTTGGAGCCGGAATCGGACGGATGCGTATGACGTGTGGAGCGGCATGTGGCATGTTTTTGCTTGCCGGCTTGGAGCGTAGTGCGGTGGTAGGGGCAGACCGTGCAAGCAAGTCTGCTAATTATGCTTTGGTGCAAGAGCTTGCCGCGAAGTTCAAGGAACAGACCGGTACATTGATTTGCGGAGAATTGTTAGGCTTATCGAAGAAAGAACCGATAACCGCCCTTCCCGAAGAGCGTACGCCTCAGTATTATGCCAAGCGGCCTTGCCCTCGCATGATTGAACTGGCGGCACGTATTTTCGGTGATTTTTTGGAAGCGCAGGGGAAACTTGTTAAATAAATGTTACTATGAAACGTGTAAAACCCTGTTTTGCATTTATTGTTTGCGAGATAGCCCGAAAGTTTTTTTATGAATATGTACAATGATGTGTTTTTTTCCGTAACTTTGCATCAATTATACAGATGAGTTAGATATACGTTTAGATTTAAAAGCAAAAGATTATGTTAAAAGAAAAAGCAGGTGTTATTGCCGGACAAATTTGGGAAGCACTGAATGGAAAGGAAAAAGGACTGACTCAAAAAGAGCTGAAGAAAGCGGCTAAGTTGAAAACAGATAAGGATTTGTTTTTGGGTTTGGGTTGGTTGTTGAGAGAAGATAAGATTGAGACAGGTGAGAAGGAAGGTGAGTTATATTTTAAGTTGAAATAAGTTAGAGCCTTTTTAAATTTTGCTCAGGTCTCTTTTGATATCCTTTTATGGTTTTGGGACGAAGAACGTAAAAAAGGCGTTGGAGAAACAGAAAAGAGTATTTTCCAACGCCTTTTTATATTTGCCTGTGCGATGCGGCGGTTTCATCCTATATAATAACTCAATTCGATGTACAGTGCGGATGGATGTTGTGTATCCCCTTCTTCGAACTGTATTTTCCCTTCACGTGCCAGCCATCCGATAGCGGCATTCAGTTCACGGTCGCGTAAACCGGTTGCGTCCTTCAGCTCTTGGTATTCCCATTTTCTGTTGTCACCGTAAAGCAGTCTCCAGATGACACCTGCGCTTTCGCCAATACTTTGCATATTCATAATCGTACGTATTTAGAGGTTAAACAGTATTTCTAAACTTTGTTACAAATATAACGAATATAGTGATAAGTTCCAACTTTTTTTGTAAATTAGAGGCAATAAATCGGATGTTTAACCTTAATAATAAAAAGTATGAGAAAGTATTTGGCTGAAATGATTGGGACAATGGTGCTTGTCCTGATGGGATGCGGAAGTGCGGTATTTGCTGGGAATGCGGCGGATGCTTTGGGCACAGGAGTAGGTACAATCGGAGTTGCCTTGGCTTTTGGCTTGTCGGTAGTAGCTATGGCTTATACTATAGGGAATGTTTCGGGATGCCATATCAATCCGGCTATTACTTTGGGTGTATGGATGTCGGGGCGCATGACAAACCGTGACGCGCTGATGTATATGGTTTTTCAGGTTATAGGCGGTATTATCGGTTCGTTGATTTTGGTATTGCTGATTTCTACAGGCGGGCATGGAGGACCGACTATATCGGGCGCCAATTCGTTCGACCAAGGCGAAATGGTTCAGGCGTTTATTGCCGAAGCGGTGTTTACCTTTATTTTTGTTTTGGTTGTATTAGGTGCTACTGATAAAAAGAAAGGGGCAGGCAACTTTGCTGGTTTGGCTATTGGTTTGGCTTTGGTATTGATTCATATTGTTTGTATTCCTATTACGGGCACTTCGGTCAATCCGGCACGAAGCATCGGACCAGCATTGGTAGAAGGCGGACAAGCGCTCGACCAGCTTTGGCTCTTCATTGTGGCTCCGTTTATCGGTGCGGCGTTTAGTTCATTGGTATGGAAAACCCTCGGCGGAGGCAGGTCGGTAAATGAGACCCGATAATGGCATAGATGTCTTTATTCAGATACACTAAAAAAGAGGATTATCCTATTTGCTGGAGAGGATAATCCTCTTTTTTTAGTGCATTATTTTTTGTTGGACAGATTCGTTTGTATTGGTTTTGTAATTACATCCTCACGGTAATGTAACGGGGTTGTATCTGTTTTGAAGTCTTATCGCTGTTTCTTTGCATTCAGAAACAAAAGCATGGTTAATTTTAATAAAGCAAAGAAACGAATGAAAGGTAAATCGTTGATTTTTAGTTTGATAATGGGTGGCTTCTGCTTGAGTGCAAGTGCCCAGAAAGTCGTGTTTGACTTTAATGGGAAAGTGACCGACTCGAACGGACAAGGTATAGCTGGTGTAGTTGTGAACGATGGTATCAGCTTTACCAAGACCGATGCGCAAGGAGCATGGGCTTTGGTATCGGATACGACACGGAGCAAGTTTGTGAGCATTTCGGTGCCGGCTTCGTGTGTCTTGCCTCAACAAGACGGGCTGGCTGGAGACTATTATATATCGGTACGCGCGTTGGCGCAGGCAGACGGGAAACATAATTTTGTGTTGGAAAGACGGAAGCGGATGGAAGAGCGTTTCCATTATATAGCCATTTCCGACCCGCAAGTGCGTGATGCCCGTCAGATGAAACGCTGGCGGCAGGAAACGGTGCCCGATTTGAAAGAAGTTATCGACTCGCTGAAACAATCTCGTGAAGTGGTTGCCATGACGTTGGGTGATTTGGTATGGGACAATATGCCGTTGTTCGAAGAATACCGGGAATCGGTAAAGAATACTGGTGCCGTTTTTTTCCAATGCATCGGCAATCATGATTTCGACAAGCAATTCCAAGACCTTCATAACATGGAGGCAGGTACTCCGGTGTACGGTGAAATGGTATACGGAAGTTATTTCGGTCCCACGGATTATTCGTTTAATATCGGTAAGGCTCACATTGTGACAATGAAAGATATCAACTATGTGGGCGGAAAGAATTACGTGGAAAGCCTTACGGGGCAGCAATTGGAATGGTTGAAGAAAGATTTAAGTTACGTTCCGAAAGGAAGTCTGGTCATCTTGAATCTGCACGCTCCGGTGTGGAACAAGGTTTCGCCGGGCGGGAATGTCCGTAATGCAGCCCAATTGAAAGAGATGCTGAAAGATTATAAGGTACATGTATTTTCCGGTCATACGCATTTCTTCCAGAATAATGAAGTGACTCCCATGCTTTATGAACACAACATCGGTGCGGCTTGTGGCGGCTGGTGGGCTGGCTGGGTCAACCAATGCGGTGCGCCCAATGGCTATATGGTGGTAGATGTAGACGGAGATAATGTGAAATGGCATTACAAAGCTACTCGCCGCGATTTTTCTTATCAGTTCCGTATATATAATAAAGGAGAGTTTACGGCTCAAAGCAGTTTTGTAGTAGCCAATGTATGGGATTGGGACAGTGCCTGCCGTGTGGTATGGTATCAAGACGGGAAACCGATGGGAGACATGGAGCAGTTCATCGGTTCGGATGAAGAACGTGCGTCTCAACTGAAAAACCGCAATCAGGCAGAACCCACGGCTCATTTGTTCCGTGCAATGCCTTCTGATGGGGCAAAACAAATTAAAATCGAGTTTACCAATCGTTTCGGCGAGGTTTATACGCAGACTGTTGCTCTTTAAATGCACACATTTTTTTCTTTAATTTATAAACAATGAGAACATTAAAATCAGTAGTTGTATTCCTGATGTTGTTCGTAGTGGGGAGTGCTATGACACTTTCTGCACAGAACAGAACCATATCGGGAAAAGTGTTTGACGCAAACGACGAGCCTCTTATCGGGGTGACGATTGCGGTTGAAAGTGCTACCATCGGAGCGATAACCGATATCGATGGTGCGTTTACGCTTCAGGTGCCTGAAGGTGAGGTGGTCCTGAACGTGTCTTATATCGGTTTTGCCTCGCAAAAGGTAACAGTTGCTCCAAGCCAATCGAGCGTGACTGTTCACATGAAAGAAGATGCTATTATGCTGAACGAAACGGTTGTGGTCGGTTATGGTAAGCAGAAAAAAGTAAACTTGACCGGTGCTGTAGCAACTGTAGGAGGTGATGAACTTGAAAATCGGGTAACCTCTTCGTTGAGTAATATGCTGCAAGGAACAGTTGCAGGTTTGAATGTTACTACTTCTTCAGGAGTGCCAGGAAGCTCAGCTACTATCAATGTGCGTGGTGTGACTTCTATCAACGATGCTGAACCGTTGGTGCTGATAGACGGTGCGGTAGGCGAATTGGACCGTATCAATCCGAACGATGTAGAGTCTATCTCTGTCATTAAAGATGCTTCTGCAGCAGCTATTTACGGTGCACGTGCTGCCTTCGGTGTGATTTTGGTGACAACCAAGTCGGGTGCCGCTAAAGACGGAAAGGCTACAGTACACTATAGCGGACGTTTCGGTTGGCAAGCTCCTACCACTTCTACCGAATATGAAACTACCGGTTATTGGTCGGTATATACCATTAATAAATTTTGGCAAGCCGATTCGGGAACGTTGTATGTTGATTATACAGACCAGGATATGCAGGCTTTGCTGGACCGTGTAAACGATAAGACTGAACATCCCGACCGTCCGTGGGTAGTGGAAGAAGTGAGAAACGGACGTCGCCAATGGGTATATTATGGAAACCACGACTGGTGGCATGAATTGTATCGTGATAACCGCCCGATGCAGCAACATAATCTTTCTATCAGTGGAGGAAAAGACGATATCAAGTATTTCTTGTCTGGCTCATTCGACAAGCAGACCGGTATCTTGCGTGAAAATCCCGATGTTTACCGGAAATACAATTTGCGTTCGAAGATTGATTTCCGTATCAACGAATGGTTTACTTTGTCGAATAATACTTCGTTCTATAGTTCTCAATACAGCTATTTGGGTGATGGCAGTGTAGAAAACACGTTGGCATACAGTGCCCGCCACGCTTTAGCTTGCTTTCCACAGAAGAATCCCGACGGTTCATGGTTGTATAGTACACCTTATTTGAATTATAAAGTGGCAAATGGCCGTCATATTTTGTTGGGTGAAGATTCACACCGCAATGTAGAGCGTGGTACCGACTTTTCGAACACCACCCGTTTGGTTTATTCTCCGATAAAGGAATTGAGCTTCACAGGTGATTTTACATACCGCTTGTATCAGACACGTAACACAAGCCGTTCCAATCCGATGTATTACCGTGAGTATCCCGATGGAGAATTGCTTTCGTATGCTACAGGTGCGGGTGCCAACCGGTTGGACGAATCGGTCAATACGAGTCACTATTATTCAACCAATATTTATGGAAACTATACCGATACATTCAACGATAGACATAATTTGACCGTAGTAGCCGGTATAAATTACGAAGCTTGGAGGAGCAAGAATATTTCGGCATACGGCGAAAACTTGGTTTCTGCCGACCTTGATGACTTAGGTTTGGTAGGTCAGAATGCAGAGGGTGCGGTTATAACCGGTGTAGGCGGTGGACAAAATGAATATGCGTTGTTAGGTATCTTTGGTCGTATTAACTATGATTACATGAGCCGTTATCTCTTCGAAGTGAGCGGACGTTACGATGGAACTTCCCGTTTTGCCAAAGGCAATCGCTGGGGATTCTTCCCTTCAGCTTCTGTAGGATGGCGTATTTCAGAAGAGTCTTTCTTTGAACCGGCACGTCAATGGGTAGATAACTTGAAAATCAGAGCTTCTTTCGGTAGCTTGGGTAATCAGAATGTTTCTTCTTATTATACATTTGCTCGTCTGATAGCTATAAACAATATGAGTTATACATTTGGTGAAGGAAGTGCAGTAGCAAAATATGCTTCGTTAGGTGCTCCTATCGCTTCAGATATGACATGGGAAACCGCTCAGCAATGGGACTTTGGTTTCGACTTGACGATGTTAGGTAACCGTTTGAACTTGACGGTAGACGGTTATATACGCGATACACGCGATATGTTGACAGAAGGTATAGAGCTTCCGGGGGTATATGGTGCAGCTGTTCCTGAAATGAATTCAGCAGACTTGCGTACCAAAGGTTATGAACTTACGTTGAGTTGGAATGACCGCTTGACACTGGCTGGCAAGCCGTTCGAGTATAGCGTTGGTTTCAACTTGAGTGACTATAAGAGTGTCGTTACCAAGTATGATAATAAAGACAAGACCTTTGCTAAACCGTATTATGAAGGTATGGAACTTGGAGAAATTTGGGGATTTGTGACCGACGGTCTTTTCCAAAGCGATGAAGAAGCAAAGGCGTATGCAGAATCGTTGGATTTGAGTTATGTATTGAAAGGGCAAACCGGAGGTTGGCAGGCAGGTGACGTGAAGTTTGTCAATTTGGATGGTGACAACAAAATAGGTATTGGAAGCAATAATGTGGATAATCCGGGTGACCGCAGGATTATTGGCAACTCATTGCCTTCGCTTTCATACGGTATAAACGCCAGTGCACGTTGGAATGGCATTGACGTATCGGTGTTTTTCCAAGGAACAGGTAATCACTATTGGTATCCCGATGGCGAATCCATGCCTTTCTGGGGAGCTTACTCTTATCCGTACTTGTCTTTCTTGCAAAAGGATTTCTTAAGCAATGTGTGGTCACCTGAAAATACAGATGCTTATTTCCCGCGTGCGATGGCTTATTCAGCATCGGGTGGTGTGTTGAGTAACGTAAACGACCGTTATTTGCAGAATCTGCGTTACATGCGTTTCAAGAACCTGACTGTAGGATATACCTTGCCGCAGCAGTGGACAAAGAAAGCTAATATCGAGGCTGTACGTATCTACTTTACAGGTGAAAATCTTTGCTATTGGTCTCCATTGAAGAAACATTCGAAGTATGTAGACCCGGAAGGGGCCATCGATCGTAGCGGAGCTTATAACAATGCTTTCTATCCGTGGCAGAAATCATTCCTGTTCGGTATTGATGTTACTTTCTAATAACAATTAACAAGAAAATAATTATGAAAAAAAGAACTATATTTATAGCGTTAGCGTTATTTGCCGGACTTTCTTCGTGTGATGACTGGATTGACAAAGAGCCATTGGATAGTATTGTTGATACGAATTATTTTAAAACAGAAACAGACCTTCAGCTTTTCAGTAATAATTTCTATAGCAACATTCTTGACAAGTCGCCTTACGATGACCAAAGCGATTTGTATGTACAGCAGGAACTTTCCGATGAGATGTTGGGCGGTGAAAACCGTATTGTGCCAGCCAGTGGAGGCGGATGGTCTTGGGAGGTTTTGCGCAGCATCAATACCTTATTGGGAAATGTAGATAAGTGTGAAGATGCAGCAGCTGCCACTAAGTATAGTGCCGTATCGCGTTTTTTCCGTGCTTTCTTCTATTATGATAAGGTAAAGCGTTTCGGGGATGTGCCTTGGTACGATAAGGAATTATTCTCGGATGACCCTGATTTGTATAAAGCACGCGACTCTCGTGAATTGGTGATGGCCAATATGCTTGCCGATATCGATTATGCTATTGATAATTTGCCTTCTCGGGCAGAAGAGTCCAGCAGTCCTTTCCGTGTGACTCGTGGAGCGGCATTGGCATTGAAGTCCCGTTTCTGTTTGTATGAAGGTACTTACCGGAAATACCATAACCTGACATTGGAAGGAAATAATTATACGTATTACCTGCAACAGGCAGCGGATGCAGCAGAAGAGTTGATAAATAGCGGTGAATATCATTTGTATTCAATGGGTAATCCGGAAGAGGATTATTTGACGCTTTTTGCTGAAGAAGATGCTAATCCCGATGAATACATCTTAGCTATCAAGTTCGATTACGGTATGAGCGTTTATCACAATGCGACGGCACATACATTGGTTCCTACACAAGGACGTCCGGGATTGACTCGTAAATTGGTTAATATGTATCTGATGAAAGACGGAACACGCTTTACCGACCGTGAAGGATGGGAAACGATGCCTTTTACAGAAGAAGTGAAAGACCGTGACCCGCGTTTGGCTCAGAGCATTCGTACTCCAGGTTATCACCGTATCGGGCAGACGGACATTTTGGCTCCCGACTTGTCGGTTAGTGTAACGGGATATCAGCCTGTCAAGTTTGTGCAAGACCCAACGGATTCAGGTGGTCAGGTAGACCGTAACGACCGTTCGACTTGTGATTTGCCTGTATTCCGTTTGGCAGAAGTCATGTTGAATTTTGCTGAGGCTAAAGCCGAATTGGGAACTTTGACTCAAGCTGATTTGGATAAATCGGTTAATGTAATCCGTGACCGTGTAGGGATGCCTCATCTGAATTTAGCAGAAGCAAACGCAAATCCAGACCCTTATTTGTCTTCTGATGACTATGGTTATTCCAATGTAACAGGAAGCAATGAAGGAGTTATTTTGGAAATCCGCCGTGAACGTGCTATAGAGTTGACTCAAGAAGGTTTCCGTTACGATGACTTAGTACGTTGGAAAGCCGGAGCATGTATCGACCAGTCTATTCAAGGTATGTATTTCCCCAGTGCAGGCGAATACGACCTAAGTGGTGATGGCGCGATAGATGTGATTTTGTATGAAGGTGATGACAAACCGGTTCTTGACGGTGCTCAGATTTACAAAATCGGTTCAGATATAACCCTGTCGGAAGGCGGTCATGGATATGTCGATTATCATCACAATATCGTTCGTACCGCATTTAATGAAGAACGTGATTACCTGTATCCGATTCCTATCAACGAACGTTCGTTGAATCATAATCTGACACAGAATCCGGGCTGGAACGACGGGCTGTCTTTCTGAGTTAATAATTAATAGTGAATAGTTAATAGTGGATTGTGGATAACGGTTGTGTTTTTCAATTGCCGTTATTCACTATTCATTATTAACTATTCATTGTTTTCAATAGTTTTTTCCGAAGCTTTTCCTTACTTTTGCAGGCAATAAAACGATAGGTATATGCATACAAGAGAAGAAAAAATAGAAGCCTTCGGGAGGTTGCTCGATGTGCTCGATGAATTGCGGGTGAAATGCCCTTGGGACCGGAAACAGACCAACGAGAGTTTACGCCCCAATACGATAGAAGAGGTATATGAGCTTTGTGATGCCCTGATGAAGGACGATAAGAAGAACATTTGCAAGGAACTGGGGGATGTGTTGCTTCACGTCGTATTTTATGCAAAAATAGGAAGCGAGACGGGAGATTTTGATATCAAGGATGTATGCGACCGTTTGTGCGATAAGCTGATATTCCGTCATCCGCATGTTTTCGGTGAAGTAAAGGCAGATACAGCCGAGCAAGTTTCCGAGAATTGGGAGCAGATTAAGTTAAAGGAAAAAGACGGGAACAAGTCTGTATTGAGTGGGGTGCCCGAAGCCTTGCCTTCACTGATTAAAGCCTACCGCATTCAAGACAAGGCGCGTAATGTCGGCTTCGATTGGAAAGACCGTGTGCAGGTATGGGACAAAGTGAAGGAAGAAATTAGTGAATTTGAATCGGAAGTGGCTACAATGGATAAGGAGGAAGCGGAAGCCGAGTTCGGCGATGTGATGTTTAGTTTGATTAATGCAGCCCGCTTGTATAAGATTAATCCTGATAACGCCTTGGAACATACTAACCAGAAGTTTATACGCCGTTTTAATTATTTAGAGGAGCATACATTGAAAGCCGGACGGAAATTGACAGATATGACGCTGGAAGAGATGGATGCCATTTGGGAGGAAGCGAAAAAGCAGGGATTGTAGTATCATTGAAAGGTATGAAGGAAGAAACTCAAACGCTCAGTGTACAGGGAGCCCGTGTGCACAACTTGAAAAATGTAGATGTGGATATACCTCGCGATAGCCTTACGGTAATTACGGGCTTGAGCGGAAGCGGAAAGTCTTCATTGGCTTTCGATACCATCTTTGCCGAGGGCCAGCGCAGGTATATCGAGACTTTTTCGGCATACGCCCGCAATTTCTTGGGAGGGATGGAGCGTCCCGATGTGGATAAGATTACGGGGCTGAGTCCGGTGATTTCCATCGAGCAGAAGACCACGAACAAGAACCCTCGTTCTACAGTAGGGACCACGACCGAAATCTATGATTACCTGCGTCTGTTGTTCGCTCGTGCCGGCATCGCGTATTCTTATCTTTCGGGTGAGAAAATGGTGAAATACACCGAAGAGCAGATTCTCGACCTTATCCGGCGTGATTATAAAGGCAAGCGCATTTTCATTCTCGCTCCCTTGGTGCGTACCCGCAAAGGACATTACAAGGAGTTGTTCGAGCAGGTGCGGAAGAAAGGGTATCTCTATGTACGGGTAGACGGAGAAGTGAAGGAAATCGTGCACGGCATGAAGCTGGACCGTTACAAGAACCACGATATCGAGGTGGTTATTGATAAGACCGTGGTGACGGATAAGGAGGAGAAGCGTTTGAAGCAAAGCGTAGCTACGGCGATGCAGCAGGGCGACGGGTTATTGATGATATTGGACGCGCAGACCGAAAGCGTACGCCATTATAGCAAGCGGTTGATGTGTCCCGTGACAGGGCTTTCGTATAAGGAACCGGCTCCGCATAATTTCTCTTTCAATTCGCCTCAAGGCGCGTGTCCGCGGTGCAAAGGATTGGGTTATGTCAATCTGATAGATATCGATAAAGTGATTCCCGACCGTTCTCTTTCGGTCTACGAAGGGGCTATCGCTCCCTTGGGAAAGTATAAGAACGGCATGATATTCTGGCAAATCGAGGCTTTGCTTGAGCGGTACGAAGCGTCTTTAAAGACACCGGTATGCGAGTTGCCCGAAGATGCTATCAACGAGATTTTGTATGGATGCGACGAGCGTCTGAAGATAAAGAGCGCGTTGATACATGCCTCGTCCGATTATTTTGTAACTTACGAGGGCATTGTGAAGTACATCCAGCTGATGCAGGAAAGAGATGCTTCGGCTACGGCTCAGAAATGGGCAGACCAGTTTGCCAAGACCGATGTGTGTCCCGAATGCAAAGGGGCGCGGTTGAATAAAGAAGCGTTGCATTTCCGCATCCATGATAAGAATATCTACCAGTTGGCTACGATGGATATCAGCGAGTTATATGCTTGGTTGCAGAACGTAGAGCCTTTCTTGGAGGAAAAGCAACGCTTGATTGCTACGGAAATCCTGAAGGAAATCCGCACCCGGTTGAAGTTCTTGCTGGATGTAGGTTTGGATTACCTTTCGCTCAACCGTTCTTCGGTCAGCCTTTCGGGGGGAGAGAGCCAGCGCATCCGTTTGGCTACGCAAATCGGGTCTCAACTGGTGAATGTGTTGTATATCTTAGACGAGCCGAGCATCGGGCTTCACCAGCGAGATAATATCCGCCTGATAAACTCCTTAAAGGAATTGCGCGACTTGGGCAATACCGTGATAGTGGTAGAGCATGATAAGGACATGATGCTTGCGGCAGATTATGTGGTGGATATGGGACCGAAAGCCGGACGCTTGGGAGGTGAAGTGGTCTTTGCTGGAACGCCTGAGCAGATGTTGAAGACCCATACCTTGACTTCGCAATACCTCAACGGACAGATGCAGATTGAAGTGCCAGCCAAACGCAGGGAGGGAAATGGGAAGTCGATTTGGATTCGGGGAGCGAAAGGGAATAACCTGAAGCATATCGATGTGGAATTTCCTTTGGGCAAGCTGATTTGCGTGACCGGAGTATCTGGAAGCGGGAAATCGACGTTGATTAATGATACGTTGCAACCCATTCTTTCGCAACATTTTTACCGTTCGTTGCAAGACCCTTTGCCTTACGATTCGATAGAAGGATTGGAATATATTGATAAGGTGGTCAATGTCGATCAGTCTCCTTTAGGGCGCACGCCGCGTTCCAATCCGGCGACTTATACGGGCGTGTTTAGTGATATCCGGAATCTCTTCGTGAGCCTTCCCGAAGCGAAGATGCGCGGCTATAAGCCCGGACGTTTTTCGTTTAATGTTGCGGGAGGCAGATGTGAGGCATGTGGAGGAAACGGATATAAGATTATCGAGATGAATTTCTTGCCCGATGTCATGGTGCCTTGCGAGGTGTGCCATGGCAAGCGGTACAATCGGGAGACCTTGGAGGTGCGTTTCAAGGGAAAATCCATTGCCGATGTGCTGGATATGACCATTAACCGTGCGGTAGAGTTTTTCGAGAATGTGCCTCAGATATTGAATAAGATAAAGGTGTTGCAAGAAGTAGGGTTGGGCTATATCAAGTTAGGCCAACCTTCTACGACCTTATCGGGAGGCGAGAGCCAACGGGTAAAATTAGCAACGGAACTCTCGAAACGAGATACGGGCAAAACGCTTTACATCTTGGACGAGCCGACCACAGGTTTGCATTTCGAAGATATCCGTGTATTAATGAATGTATTAAACCGCTTGGTAGACAAAGGAAATACGGTCATCGTTATTGAGCATAACTTAGATGTAATCAAGATGGCGGACTATATCATCGATATGGGACCGGAAGGCGGAAGGGGAGGAGGCGAAGTGCTTTCTACCGGTACGCCTGAAGAAGTGGCGTTAAGCCCCAAAGGCTATACACCTAAGTTTTTGAAGGAAGAATTGAATATATAAGGAGTTGAAGGAGTTAAAAGGAGTTATTGCCCGTCATAGCGGGCTTAGGAGTTAGAAGCCAATACCTTTACTAATGTAAGCTATTGCAAAACTATTGGCTTTTAACTCCTTGAAATAACTCCTTCTGACTCCTTGAAATAACTCCTAAAAAGAATAATATTATGAAAGTAAACAAAACCAATGTAGCCCGTTTGCTGGATAAGGCAAAGGTGGCATACGAATTGATTCCATACGAAGTGGACGAGAACGATTTGAGTGCGGTGCATGTAGCCGCTTCGTTGGGCGAAGATATCGATTGTGTATTCAAGACCCTTGTGCTTCACGGGGACAAGAGTGGGTATTTTGTGTGTGTCATACCCGGCGAGCACGAAGTCGACTTGAAGCTTGCGGCTAAAGTATCGGGCAATAAGAAGTGCGACCTTATCCCGATGAAGGAGTTGCTTCCGCTCACGGGCTATATCCGTGGGGGATGTTCGCCCATTGGGATGAAGAAACATTTCCCTACTTATATCCACAAGACTTGTTTGGATTTTCCTTTTATCTATGTCAGTGCCGGCATACGTGGGCTTCAAATCAAATTAGCTCCGCAAGACCTGATTCGGGAAGCGAGGGCGGAGGTCGTAAGCCTCTTTTGATGGCACACAGATGACACAGACGGACACAGAGGAACACAGATTTTATTTTTTATGTAGGCATAGCGCAGCCTTAATTTAATCTGCGTAAATCTGTGTGCTTCTGTGTCATCTGTGTTCTATAAAAGCACCAACTAAAGCCCTAATTGCTTGTCGTATGTTTTCCCGCGTCACCTCCGGTCGCATGGCTTCTTCAAGAGGCAGGTTATCCGGTGATACTTGGACGATTTGGGAGAAACCCATTTGCTGGAGGCATGCTTCATCTTCTACTTTTCCGGCTATCAGCATGACGGGTATGTTGGCTTTTTTCGCTCTTTTCAATACACCTGCCGGGACTTTTCCTTCAGCGGTTTGCCTGTCTGCTTTTCCTTCACCGGTGATAATCCAGTCGGCATTCGTTATTTTCCGGTCAAAATCTGCGGCATCTAATAGCAGGTCGATGCCCGATTGCAAATGGGCTTGTAGGAAGGTGGCGAATGCTCCGCCCAATCCTCCGGCAGCTCCGGCTCCCTTTACCTTATTTATATTATAGGAGAAATCACGCTCGATGAGGAGGGCTAAATGCCGCATGCCTTCATCCAGTTGGCGGATTTGTTCTTCACTCGCTCCTTTTTGCCGGGCAAAGACGTATGCGGCTCCTTGCAGTCCGCAGAACGGGTTTTGCACATCGCAAGCTACGATGAACGTGGCTTCCTTTAGTGCCGGATGCGGGTGGTTGAGGTCGATACGTGCGATTTGTTCCATGATTTTCCCTCCTTGTCCCAGTTCGTTTCCCTGCTTATCATATAAATGTGCTCCAAGTGCTTGCATCATGCCCATGCCTGCATCGTTTGTGGCACTTCCTCCGATGCCGATAATGAACCGGCGGAACCCTTTTTCTAACGCATCCTTTATCAGTTCCCCTGTGCCATACGTGCTGGTCTTCATCGGATTCCGTTCGATAGGCGAGAGGGTGGTCAGTCCGTTTATCTCAGCCATTTCGATGATTGCGGTCCGTTGGTCTCCCAATATGCCATACCGTGCCGGGCGTATCCGCATCAACGGGTCATGGGCTTGGGTGGATACGAATGTCCCTTGCGTTGCCTCTATGAGTGTGTCGAGCATACCTTCGCCTCCGTCGGCAATGGGGATGCATACGGTTTGACAAGAGGGCAGGATGCGGTGTATTTCTTCGGCGATGCATTGCTCTATTTCTTTCGAAGAGAGGCATCCTTTGAACGAATCGATAGCCAAAACAATCTTTTTCATAACGTACTGAGTTTATTCCTTTGCAAAAATAAGTAATTTTCATACCTTTGTCCGTAGAAAAATGTTTTTTATTAATCTTAAATAGTTTACATGTATGTTTGAAGGACAACCTAAAGGTCTTTATGCGCTGGCGCTCGCCAATACGGGTGAACGTTTCGGCTATTACACAATGCTGGCTATCTTCGTTTTGTTCTTGATGGACAACTTTGGCATGTCGCCGAGTACAGCCGGTAACATTTATGCCATGTTTTTGGCTTTAGTTTATTTTTTACCGTTCATCGGAGGTATTCTTGCCGATAAATTCGGTTATGGGCGTATGGTGACGGTGGGTGTCATTGCGATGTTTGCCGGTTATGTATTGTTGGCACTTCCGATGGGAAGCAGTACGTTAGGGCTAGTGGCTATGTTTGCCGCGTTGGTCGTAATCAGTTGCGGTACAGGGCTTTTTAAAGGGAACCTGCAAGTGATGGTCGGTAATTTGTACGATGACCCTCGTTATGCCAAACGGCGCGATTCGGCGTTCAGCATCTTCTATATGGCTATCAATATCGGTGCGCTTTTTGCTCCGACGGCAGCGGTAGAGATTATGAAATACGCGCAAACCAGTTGGGGCGTGAGCGCGAATGATTCGTATCACTTCGCGTTTGCCGTGGCTTGCGTTTCGCTGATTGTTTCGATGGCTATTTATTACGGATTCCGCAGCACGTTCCGCCATGTGGAAGGAGGAAGCGTGAAAGTGGATAAAGGTGCGGATGCGGATACAGAAAATCACGAAGAGCTTTCTCCGCGCGAGACGAAAGACCGTATCGTGGCTTTGTGTCTGGTATTTGCCGTGGTGATTTTCTTCTGGATGGCGTTCCATCAGAATGGTTTGACGCTGACTTATTTCGCTAAGCAATTTACCGCACGTAGCTCGGAAGGGCTGGAGAGCATGATGTTCAGCGTATGGAACTTGGTAGCAGTGATTTTCATTGTCTATGCAGCGTTTTCTTTTTTCCAGTCGAAGACGGGAAAAGGCAAGTTCATTTCATGTTTAGTCATTTTCTTGGCAATGTGTTTCTTAGGCTATCGTTACGCGGCTATTGATGGAGCAACTCCGGTAGATGCTCCTATCTTCCAGCAGTTTAATCCGTTCTTTGTCGTAGCTCTTACACCGGTATCTATGGCGATATTCGGTTCGTTGGCAGCCCGTGGCAAAGAGCCTTCTGCTCCCCGTAAGATTGGTTTGGGTATGCTGGTGGCGGCCTGCGGGTATGTCATCATGTTGGCTGCTTCTGTCGGCTTGCTTTGTCCTACCGACCAGGCACAAGCCATCGAAGCTGGAACGGCTTCGTTCGTATCGCCTAACTGGCTGGTATCGACTTATTTGGTATTGACGTTTGCCGAATTGCTTCTTTCGCCGATGGGTATCTCGTTCGTATCAAAAGTGGCTCCTCCTAAATATAAGGGTATGATGATGGGTGGCTGGTTCGTAGCTACGGCTATCGGAAACTACCTTACTTCTGTAGCTTCTTGGCTTTGGGGCGATATGCCGCTTTACGTGGTATGGGGTACATTGATGGTGCTCTGCCTCTTGGCTGCCCTGTTCATCTTCTCGGTAATGAAACGCTTGGAGAAGGTGGCATAACGTATCATTCCGGTTAGGATATAGAAAGCGCTAAAGCGAAAAGGGTATAAGAAGTCCCTGTATAGGCTTTAGCGTTTTCTTTTTCTCGGATGGAGACATACTCCGCAGGTTTTGATTGAACACAGTTTTTTTGTTCTACTATAATTCCTGTATAGCCGGATTCATGCTACAGCTTGTCTTTTTTTAAATACGGTTGACACCTAAATTCAACAACAATGAAAAAGACAACAGAATTGCTCCATTCTTCATTGGAGCGCGCTCGTATCCAACAGGAGATTTATGAGCAGATCCGCATCCAAGGCATGACTTGGGA
>CASFRN010000141.1 GCA_949296855.1 uncultured Bacteroides sp.
CCTTGTGGGGTAAGGGGAAGTTATGCCTGAAAGGTACGACCCAAGCTCTCATGACACACAGAAGTCTTCAGACTTTTCATGAAAATCGCAAAAAAACTGTCGTGTCATGAGAGGATAAAAGAGTTGCGGAAATGAGGATTATCAGTGCCAGAACAATCTGTAATAGAAATTTCTTTTGTCGGTTTTGAAACGCAAAGAATAAAAGTATCTCAAGAAAGTGATTTTCGTATTATCTTGCATGATGATACAGAATTATTAGACGAAGTAGTAGTTGTAGGTTATGGTGTTCAGAAGAAAAGTGATTTGACATCTGCCGTAGCCAGTGTAAAAGCGGACGAGATTGTGGGCACTTCTGTGACTTCTTTAGACCAAGGTCTGCAAGGACGGGCTGCAGGAGTTGTTGTTTTGAACACCTCTGGGCAACCTGGTGCCGGGACATCTATCCGTATTCGTGGAACAAGTTCTATAAATGGGAACAACGAGCCTCTTTATGTAATAGACGGTATACCTGTAATCAGTGATGCCAATACGTTTAGTACAGGGGCAACCCAAAATCCGGCGTTAAACCCTTTGACTAATATAAATCCAAATGATATTGAGTCGATTGAAATACTGAAAGACGCTTCTGCTACGTCTATTTATGGTGCCCGTGGTGCCAATGGCGTAGTGTTGGTAACGACAAAGCACGGGAAAAGCGGGAAACCGAATGTTTCTATCGGGGCTAAATTCACTTGGCAGCAGATATCTAAAAAGATGGATATGCTGAATTCTGTTCAGTTGGCTGAATTGGCAAATGAGGCAGCGGACAACGACGGCATTGAGCGTAATCCAGTTTTTGCCGGTCTGAATAATCTCTCTAAAATCAATACAGATTGGCAAGATGAAATATTCCGTACGGCACCAATGCAGAATTATGACGTTTCCGTATCAGGAGGAAATGACAAGACTACTTATTTTATCTCAGGTAATCTATTATTACAAGATGGCATTATCATTGGCTCTGATTTTGGGAAAGGCAGTTTTCGAGTAAATCTAAATCAACAGATAAACAAATGGTTAAAAACTGGAATATCTGCGAATTTGAGCTACAGCCGTTCAAACGGAGTGGTGACAAACGCTGAAAGTGGATTTGCTTCCAGTGTGACTTCATGGGCTTTGGAAATGAATCCAGGGCTTCCTGTACGGAATGAAGACGGCAAGTATACGTATGAAAATAATTTGAAAAGTCCGAATGCTGGGAATCCGGTACAAGATGCATTGGAAGCTAAGAACAGAAACACTTCGTTCCGTACCTTGGCGAATGCGTTTTTAGAATGGACTCCGATTAAAGATTTGACTTTGAAAACCAGCATCGGTGTGGATTATTTTTATATGAAAGACCAATCTTTTGCGGCAGCGGAATTGAAGCGCGCCGAGTCAAACGGAGGCTATGCCAATATTGGCAATCGTGATGGTTATAACTGGGTATGGGAGAATACAGCCAATTATACAAAGACATGGGGTGACCATACATTCACTGCATTAGTTGGTATGACTGCCCAAGCTTTTGTATCTGAAATGTCATCGGTATCTACGGCAGATTTTGAAGACGGGTCATTAGGATGGAATTCGATTCAATCAGGGGCATTAAAGCAAAACGCGAATTCGAGCATAACAGAATGGCAAATGCTTTCGTATCTGACCCGCATTAATTATAACTACAAAGGGCGTTATTTGTTGACCTTAACTGGACGTGTGGACGGTTCGTCTAAATTTGGCAAAGACAATAAATATGGCTTTTTCCCTTCGGTGTCGGGAGCTTGGCGTTTGTCTGAAGAAAACTTCATGAAAGATGTAAAAGCAATTTCAAATCTAAAATTAAGGGCAAGTTATGGTATTGTCGGCAATGAAGGCATTGCTCCTTACAGTTCACAAGGATTGATGTTCAATACGGAAGCATATTTCGGGAATTCCGAAATTGTTAAAGGGTTAGTTCCCTATACATTAAGTAACCAGGACTTGAAATGGGAAACGACAGCTCAACTTGATTTTGGTATTGATTTTGGTATGTTTAATAATCGTTTAACCTTAACAGCCGATTATTACTACAAGAAAACACGGGATTTGTTGTTGGGAATACCTGTCGCATTCAATACGGGATATGATACAGTTGTAAGTAATGTAGGCAATCTGACAAATCAAGGTTTTGAAGTGACTTTAGGGGCGGTTCCCTTTGCCGGTAAATTCAATTGGAATATTGATTTTACATTGGGATATAACAGAAATGAAATAACACATTTAGCAGGTAGTCAAGAGAATCTGACAGGTTCTTCTATATTAGGTATTACTTATTGGACGGAAATAACGGAAGGACAACCTATTGGTACCATTTATGGATATAAAACAGATGGTATTGTCCAATTGGATGAGGATATATCGTCGATACCTTTCTTTTCTGGTAAAACATTGAATTATGGTGAGCGTAAGTACGTAGACAAAAACCAAGATGGAACGATTAATGAAGACGACTTGTATATATTGGGTAATGCAAATCCTGATTTCACATTTGGATTTAACAATACTTTCAGCTATGAATTCAATGATAAGTCTTCCATAGGTTTAACTGTGTATTTGCAGGGTGCAGTTGGAAATGAAATTGCGAATTTTAACAAATTCCCGTTAGAGAGTTTTGACGGGTATAGAAATAACTCTACAGCAGCTTTAAACCGATGGACTCCAACAAATCCGACCAATGAATATCCTCGTGCAACGACTAAAACCGCAGGGTATGTTTTGTCGGATCACTATGTGGAAGATGGTTCTTATCTACGAATAAAGGATATCACGTTAAGTTATACATTCCCCAAGAACTTGACTAAAAGTTTTTATTGTGAAGGATTGACCATGTTTGTAGGATTAAAAAATGTTTATACGTTTACGGATTATTCGGGGTATGATCCAGAAGTGAGTCGTTTCGCAAACAACAATCTTTCTATGGGTGCCGATTACGGGTCTTATCCGATGGCGAAATCGTATGAATTTGGTTTAAGAATGAATTTTTAAAAGGAAAAATATTATGAATACAAAGATTAAGATAATGAGTCTTTTGGTTGGCGGAACTATGGCTCTCGGTTCTTGTTCTGATTTCTTAGATGAGGTGCCTAAAGGCAGCATAACCAGCGAAAATTATTACAAGACAGAAAAAGATGCTATTTCGGCAACCAATGCCATTTATGATTTTTTAATTGTCGGTTATGCCCCAGGCGGTTTGTGGGACAAAAATTACGGAGGTGTTTTCTATAACGATTATTGGATACTTCAGGATTTGTTTGCAGATAATTCTGAAAGTAATCAGAATAACATACAATACATTTCTGTAGACAATATGCAGATAGACCAGTACAATGAGCCTGTGGAATTGCTGTGGCGTGATTTTTATCAGACTATTAAATGCTGTAATGTGGTGTTAGATAAAGTGCCTTCCATTGATATGGATGAGACTTTAAAGAAACAACTGTTGGCTGAAGCCAAATTCTTCCGGGCGATGATGTACTTCGACTTGATGCGCATGTTTGGAGAAGTTCCTTTGCGGATTCACAATGTAGAAGGTGTGGATGAGTCTGCATTGCCCCGTTCTTCTAAAGAAGACATTTACGAACTGGTGATATCAGACTTGCAGACAGCGGAAACTGATTTAGTATATAAAGACCGTTTAGGGGGAGGAAGGCCTTATGCAGAATCAGCGTCTGCTTTATTGGCTCGGGTTTATCTGACTTATGCGGCAGAATACGATGACATGGATTACTATCAACGTGCAATAGACAAAGCTAATATAGCCATTGCCAAGTTCCCGATGATGGATAATTATGCGGATTTGTTTAAGATAGCTAATCGTTTTAATTCGGAAATTATATGGGGAGCGAACTTTAGTGCGGCTTTAAGCCAAGGTTGGAAGGGAGCGCAATTCTTGGTACGCTTGTTACCTGTTTTAGATGGAGTGGAAAACTCACAAGGTTGGGAAAATGCAACTGAAGACTTATACAATAGTTTTGAAGCGAATGATGCAAGACGTGATGTGACGTTACAATACAGTTATACATACAGTGATGGTTCGGTAGAAGAATTCGACAAACCGTATGTATTTAAGTATTGGGATCAGGAAGCAGAACCTAAAGGGAACAATACAGAAGCTATATTTCCGGCTATCCGTACTGCAGAAATGTATCTGATAAAAGCCGAGGCTTTGAATGAGATTCATCATGGTGCTAATCAAGATGCCGTGGCGGCAATTCAAAAAGTAAGAGGACGTGCCGGTTTGACATCGGATAATCTGCCGACCGACTACGAAGGATTTAAACAAGCGATATTGGAAGAGTATCGGCATGAGTTCGTCATGGAAGGACATCGATGGTTTGACCTGACACGTATGTGTACTCCGGAAGAATTTGTGAAAATTGTAAAGGCTGCTAAACCCGATTCGACTCCTCAAACCTATCATGTAAGATTTCCGATACCACAACGCGAGATTGACTTGTCTCAAGGAACACTTACTCAAAATGAAGGTTATGGCAAATGATAGTTGGATTTTAAAATGATTAATCGTATGAAAAAAGTAATATTTTATTCCCTATTAGGGTTGTTGATGTCCTGTCAGAATCGTCCGCAAGAAAATCAAGAAGATTTGAGTGTTGAATTCGATTCAACATTTTGTTCTAAGTTGATGCCGGGTTTAGGTGGAGGTATAACCGGAGGCGACGGTTGTATTTCTATTGATTTGAAAGACGGGCGCAGTATTTTCATGTGGGGTGATTCTTTTATGGGCGATGTGGAAAACGGCATTCGCAGCGACAGTTCGAAATTCATTATTGGAAATACGTTTACAATAATAGATAAAGATGGGAAGTTAGAAACATTGTATGGTGGGAACTTAAGTAACCCGTCAGCTTTTATTCCTGCGGAACAGGTGACAGGAACGTATCCCGCTTGGTATTGGCCAGGCAATGGGTTTGTAGAAGACGGCATCCTTCATTTGTTTATGTCAAAACTGCATAAGACAGGGAACAATACGTTTGATTTCGAATATTTGGCTTGTGACTACTTTCGGTTGGATGTAAAGACTATGAAAGTGATTGATAAGACAAATTTTAAGGCGGCGAATGAAAACGGAGTCCATTATGGACATGCTATATTGCCTTGTCAAGACGGTATTTATATTTATGGGACTAAGGTGGAAGGTTTCGGTGTTGCTGATGTGCATATAGCTAAAGCGCAACTGGTTGATGGTAAGTTGGCTGATTTTGTTTATTGGGATGGGGCTCAATGGCAGTCAGACCCATTAAAAAGCCGGAAACTGATAGGTTTGGACAAAAGCATCTCGGAACAATTTGATGTTTTCCCTTTGGATGGAAAAATAGTATTATTGTCTCAGGACCGGTTGGAAGATGTAAGAAAAATCTATTCGTATGTAGCAGATAAACCGATTGGCCCTTTCCGTAACGAGCAATTGCTTTATACGGCGGATGAGCCGGATCAGAAAACGGACAGTATGATAATTTACAATGCAATGGCGCACCCCCAATATAAAAAAGGAAATAAGATATTGGTGTCTTATAATGTGAACACGCATGATTTGGATAAAGTGTTTAAGAAAGCATCGTTGTATCGACCTCGTTTTATTTGGGTTCCTGTAAAAAAGATATTGGAGTAAAACTATAAATTTAAAGAATAAAAGCATGAAGCGGAATATTTTTAAAATAGCAATTGGGGCAATACTGGGATTTGTACCTTTTCAGTTGTATGCAGGTTCGGACAATATAGCTTCTAAAGCATTGGTGACAGTTTCTGATTCGTTGAATTCAGAAGTTGGCGCTAAGAATCTGATTGACGGGAAAATCATGTATGCCAATCAAGGTGAATGGGTATGTAAAGGCAGTGTTACATCGTGGGGAGTTATGCACATGCCTTGGGTGAAATTGGAATGGAAGGAGGAAGTCGATGTTGACCGGATTGTCCTGTATGATAGAATCGATATGAATGAACATCTTTCCGGAGGAACTTTAGTCTTTAGTGATGGGTCACAAGTCAGTGTGACAGCTATACCCAATGACGGTAGTCCGAAGGAAGTCCGTTTTCCTGCCAAAAAGGTAAAATGGGTGCGTTTTGATGCAACCGATGGCAATGGGAAAAACATCGGTTTGTCTGAAATCGAAGTTTTTTCGGCTCATAACAATCGGTCGGAATATGTAGAATGGGTTGATCCGTATATTGAAACAACGAGAGGGCGCTGGTTTTATTGTACGCCGGGCGGTCGTCCTTTCGGTATGGTAGCCGCTCATGCGTTTACTCGCAATAAGAATCAGGGTGGAGGCGGCTATAATTACAATTTCAATGAAATTTTAGGCTTTTCCCAAATTAATGACTGGATGGTTTCCGGCCCTAACCTGATGCCTGTATCCGGTGATGTGGATCCGACTCAAGGTATGCAAGGCTGGAAATCGGCATTTAAACATGAAAGTGAAATTATCCAGCCGGGATATCATCGTCTGTTTTTGGACAAATATAAAGTGTGGGTAGAATATACGTCAACAGAGCGTGTGGCTATGTATAGGTTGAGTTATACAAATCGTGCAGACGCTAAATTGCTGGTGGATGTGGGTAGTGTATTGGGTAACTGTTCGATGGATAAGGGCACGCTTCTGCGTGTGAATGATAACCGTATCGTAGGAGAGTTTATGACGACCGAACGTTTTTGGGGAGGCCCTGACAGTATAAAATTATGTTTTGTTTTGGATTGTAATGTGCCTTTTAAGCAGATAGACGGTTGGAATGAAAAAGGGTTGTCTACTGAGTCTGATGTTATTACAGGGAATAATGCCGGAATGGTATTGAATTTCGGACAGGCTTTAGGTCAGGATATTGTTTTTAAGATTGCATTGTCATATACCAGTGTGGAGAATGCCATTGAAAATATGGATGTAGAATTGCCTCATTGGAACTTTAATAAAGTGTATAAGGAAACTCGCGCTGTGTGGAATGAAATGTTGGGTCGTATAGCGGTGCAAGGCGGAACTGAAGCGCAAAACATCAAATTTTACACAGACCTATGGCATGTTTTGTTAACTCGCCATAAGATTAATGATGTGAATGGTTTTTATCCGGATTACACAAAAGGACCTTATGTAAACAAGCGTTCTTCATCGCCGTTGGAAGTGAAGCGTGTACCTGTAAATGAAGATGGAAGCGTGAAGTTCAATATGTATGGTTTTGACGGTTTATGGTTAACCCAATGGAATTTAAATGTTTTGTGGGGGTTGGCCTGGCCGGAAGTGCTGGATGACTTTACGGCATGTTTGGTTCAATATGCTGACAACGGAGGTTTATTGCCACGCGGGGCTTGTGCCGGAGGATATTCGTTTATCATGACTGGATGTCCGGCTACGAGTATGTTGGTAAGTACGTATATGAAGAACTTAATGAAAAAGGTGAATCCTTCTCATGTGTATGAAGTGATAAAGCGGAATCATTTGCCGGGTGGAATGATGAGTTACGAAAGTGCGGATGACCTGAAATTCTATATTAAAAACGGCTGGTGCCCTGACAATGCCGGAAAGACAGTGGAATGGGCATTCCAAGATTGGGGATTAAGCCGCATGGCTTTGCGGTTAGGGAAGAAATCGGATGCGGAAGTCTTTGAAAAACGTTCGCATGCATGGACTTCCTTGTTTAATAAAGAGCAAGGGCTTTTATTCCCTAAAAAGCGAAACGGCAAATGGGTACATACCAATCCGCTAAATGGTTTGGGTTGGGTGGAGGCTAATTCTTGGCAGGCTACTTGGTCTGTTTCTCACGATTTGCCCCGATTGGTTTCGCTCATGGGAGGAGGAGACAAGTTTTGCGAGAAATTGAATTACGCGTTTGAGCAAGCTCGTCCTACGGATTTTGTGCATGCATATAGTGGCGGATATGTCAGTTATGCCAACCAACCGGGTTGTTCCAATGCGCATTTGTTCACTTATGGCGGACAACCGTGGTTGACTCAGTATTGGGTGCGTCAGGTGAAACAGTATGCTTATGGTGGAATTACTCCCGATAAAGGATATGGGGGACACGATGAAGATGCAGGGCAGATGGGAGGCGTAAGTGCTTTGATGGCGTTAGGTATCTTCAGTGTAACTGGTACAGAATCGGATACTCCTTATTATGATATCACTTCTCCTGTGTTTGATAAGATAACAATAACATTGAATCCGTCTTATTATTCAGGTAAAGAGTTTGTTATCAATGTACATAACAACTCAGAAAAGAATTGCTATATACAAAAAGCTGAGTTGAATGGCAACGAATGGCAATATGCACAATTCGATCATAAGGATTTTGCACAAGGCGGTTCTTTGGATTTATGGTTAGGGGATATTCCCAATAAAGAATGGGGAAAACTTAGGTATTTTAGTTTGGATAAGGTAAAATCAGGTAATCCGCAGTAATTGGCGGTATTGAGCATAGAGACACAAAGGAGCGAAGGCTTTTTGTTCTTCTTACCACTGTGTTTCTGTGCTCGTTTCTATTTTGAATGAAACAACTATGATAAAGTTTATTGTTAGATTTATATTGGTAGGGCTTTGTGTGCTTCCTATACATGCACAAAGTTCATTAAAATTATCTCCGATATTTGGTTCGGGAATGGTTTTACAGCAAAATGACTCTGTCTCGATATGGGGGATGGCATCTCCTTTTACAAAAGTGGAAATTTATAGCAGTTGGAATCCTGTCCCGTTAAAAGGTATTACAGACGAAAAAGGGCATTGGGAAATTCAGGTGAAAACGCCTTCTGCCAGTTATACATCTCATACGTTGTTAGTCTATTCGCAAAATGATTCCATTAGACTTACCGATATATTAATAGGTGATGTTTGGTTTGTGGGAGGGCAAAGTAATATGCAAATGAATTTCCGGGGAAATCCTGACCAACCGGTACAGGACGCACAGAAAATATTATTACGTTGTCGTCATAAAGGAATTCGATTGTTTAGGGTAGAGAACGGGTATTCTATAGAAGAAAGTGATACGATTACAATAAATGGTAAATGGACTTCAGCAACTCCTGACAATGTAAAAGAATTTAGTGTTGTGGGATATATTTTTGGAGAAAAGCTTCACGAGATGCTTGATATTCCGATTGGTTTAGTACAGTCAGCACATGGTGGATCTGTCGCAGAAGCATGGTTGGATTGTAAAACTTTGGAGATGTTTGGAGAGTTTGACTTAGATTTGAAAAATAAGGAAATAGATCCGATATGGTATGCTTTTGAGCCTACAGTACTTTATAATAAGATGTTGGCTCCGATGCTTCCGCTTTCGGTAAAAGGAGTTATATGGTATCAAGGGGAATCGAATGTGGAACGTCCGGAGCAATACCGAAGATTGTTTCCGGAGCTTGTCCATGCGTGGCGTAAGTATTTTAGAAAGAAAGATTTACCTTTTTATTATGTTCAGATTGCTCCTTATAATCATCTCAATGTTAATTCAGCTCGGTTCAGGGAAGTTCAGTTACAATTGATGGATAGCATTCCGAATGTGGGTATGGCTGTAACATTAGATGTCGGAGAACCGGATGTTATCCATCCTGCCCGTAAAGAAGTTGTAGGAGAACGCTTGGCCTATTGGGCATTGAATAAGGTTTATGGATATACGGCTTTTGGATGCAGAGGACCAGAATTTCATTCTATGGAAATAAAAAACGGACATGCTTTCTTAAAATTTGATTTTGCTCCCAACGGCTTGTCTTTTATGGAGGAAAAAGCAACAGGGTTTGAAATAGCAGGCGAAGATCGTGTATTTTATCCGGCAGAAGTAAGAATAACTCCTGCTTTTTGGGGAAATGAGGGACTTGAAATATGGAGTGAAAAAGTAAAAAATCCAGTTGCCGTGAGATATGGTTATACCAATTATGTAAAAGGCACTTTATATAATACGGAAGGGTTACCCGCTTCTTCTTTCCGTACAGATGATTGGTGATTTGTAATGATTAAAAAAGTTCGTAAATATGAAACAGAATTCAATGATTAAAACACTCCCCGTACTGGCGGCATTTTTCGTCATGGGGTTTTGTGACATTGTCGGGATCTCTTCCGATTATATGCAGTCAAGTTTCGGGTGGTCGTCTACGATGACTGGGTTTGTCCCTTCTTTGGTATTCATCTGGTTTCTTTTTTTAGGAATACCGATAGGTAATAAGATGAATGCTTGGGGACGGAAAAATACAGTCCTTATCAGTATGTGGGTTACGGTGGTGGGTATGTTCTTGCCTCTGATTGTTTATAGCAGTTGGACTTGCGTCGCGGCCTATGTTTTGTTGGGGATAGGGAATGCTATCTTGCAAATATCGTTAAACCCGTTGTTGAATAATGTAATCAGCGACCGGCGTTTGCTTGCCAGCGGCTTGACGGCCGGTCAAGTCATCAAGGCTGTCTCTTCATTGGTCGGTCCGGAAATCGTATTGTTTGTGACATTGCGTTTTGGCGATGAGCATTGGTATTATTGTTTCCCCACATTAGGAGTTATTACATTGCTATTCGCTTTTTGGCTAATGGCTACCCCTATAAAACGGGAACAGCCTGTGTCTGAGCATATATCTGTAAAGGATTCGCTTTCATTGTTGAACAACCGAATAATCTTAATCTTGTTTTTGGGCATATTCTTTATTGTAGGGGTTGATGTGGCGACGAATTACATCAGTTCGAAATTGATGGCTGTGCGCTATGGATGGAGTGCCGAACAAGTGAAGTTTGCTCCGCAGGTTTATTTTTTAAGCCGGACAGTCGGGGCTTTATTAGGGACATTCTTGCTTGTACGGGTTTCAGGCATACGTTATTTCCGGTGGAATATCGTTGCTTGCGGCTTGATGCTGGTGGGTTTGATGTTTGCCGGGAATGCGGCTTTAAGTTTGGTTTGTATCGGCGGAGCAGGTTTTTTCGCGTCCTCCATCTTTTCCGTGATTTATTCGTTAGCTTTTAAAGAGTGTCCTTCAAAGATAAACCAGATTTCGGGTTTGATGATAACGGCGGTTGCCGGAGGCGGAATTGTAACTCCGTTTTTGGGTATGGCTATTGACGTAGCGGGTATTACCGCTGGAGTTGCCGTTATCTTAGTATGTGTATTATATTTGGTGTATAGTTCGTTTGTTGTAAAAGAGAATAGCAACAACTGATATCCTGCTTATATCCGCTTTTGCAAAGCCAAATGGCTGCCCAGTCCGGTTAGGCTGAGTCCTCCCTCAATCCCATACAGTCAGGACTGCAGTCCTGACTGTATGGGATTTATTACGCAATTGAATGGATTGGGCTATATGGCTTGCTGCATCCGGAAAAGCGGCAAGCATACTCGCCCGATACTTTATCGTTTGATGAAATAAACCACCGTAGGAAGATGGTCGCTATATCCGTTTAGCCAGCGTCCTCCGGCTTGGGTACGGTTGGGATAGCCGGCATATTTGCCATCGGTCTGAAACAAATAGTCACGCTTGAATATCTCGTGGCTTTCGTAAGTCAGCTTGCGCGGACGGCGGTTTAAGAAATTCCCCGTAAATACAATTTGGTCGAAGAGATTCCATTTGCCACGGTATTTCAGGGTGCCGTCTCCTTCGGCTAACGTATTCCACCACGGATTATACAATTCTTTCTTTTTCACATCCTTGGCGTAACGTTTCGCGCCTAATGATTCCGCCATGCTTTTATCCATCGGGTCATCGTTCATATCTCCCATAATGACAATCTTGATTTTCGAGTCCAAGCGTTGCAACGAATCTTTTAGGGCACGCACTTGCATTCCGGCACGTTCACGGGCAGGAGATTCCGCACCGCGTGAGGGCCAGTGATTCACGATAAAGGCAATCCGTTCACTAGCCATTTTCCCGTCTGCTATCAAGAAGCCACGTGTGGGACGGTCTGTAGGATTGGCAAGCTGATAGGGAACCAATTGGGTAGCCGTCACTTGGAAAAGTTCCGGATTATAGAATATCGCACAATCGATGCCCCGCTCGTCCGGTCCCTCGTAATGAATAATCTGATATCCTCTGTTTTCCAAAGCCGGTTGCTTCAATAGGTCTTCCAATACCCGGCGGTTTTCTACTTCCGCCATACCGATTACCGCTGCCCCTTCGGACACCTTATCCGTAGCCAAGAGGCTCAACACGGTCGATATATGCTCCAGCTTCGACCGGTATTTCTTCTCGTCCCATTTGTTCCGCCCCTCGGGCAAGTATTCGTAATCGTTCTTGCCTTCATCGTGAACGGTATCAAATAGATTCTCCAAATTATAAAACGCTACTCCGTAGAGTTTTCCTTTCTTGTTTTGTGCATTGCCTACTACAACGAGTAAGGCTAAAAGCACCATTAATCCGATTCTTCTATACATATTTTTAGGAGTCTCAAACGCAGAGACGCAAAAGCGCAAAGTTTTTATTTTTTAGCAGACAAAGGTGCACTACGTTTTTGCGTCTTTGCGTTCTATTAAAAATTACCACGCCCAATCGTTTATCACCGCTTCTGCTTCCACTTGATTCTCTATGGCATCATCCAAGTTGCAGAAGAAATCAATGCCGGTTTTCCGTTCCAATTCGTCTACCGATACCACATAGCGTTGCAAATCTTCGGCTTTCGGATTGCGTGCCAAGCCTTCCTGATGCGGAACGAGGAAAGCTATCGCATGAAACTCATTTCCTTTTTGAGCCAATATAGCCATGAAATAAGAGGCAGGACATGCCAATCCGTGTATCGTGAAACCATTGGCGTCGGTGGTAGGCGTACCGCCTTGCACCTTTGTTCCGGTGAAATTCACTAATAAATCATTCAATGTTCCACCCTTTGCCACATATACCTTATCATACGTTCCCGATGCCGTAGAGCGTCCCCATGCCTGCACTTGTGCTTCCAGTTCCCGCCAAAAGCCACCGTTGAAATCATTCAATTGGGGAGACATATTACTATAATAGAAGGTCTGTTCGTTTGCTTCCTTTACATATACCCGGTCTTCCGAAGCGCATAAATGTCCTTTATCGAAACCGTCGCTCTTGTGGTCGGCTTCTTCGGTCTGCATGTCCGAAGGCAATCCCGGATCTACCGCCCACGCATCGGTGCGCGATACTTCATCAGCTGAGGTGGTTTTATCGAACGAGAAAGCTACCCAGTTGGCATGTCTCTTTGCGGCATTCCATTCCAAGGCATAATTCAATATCTGCTTGCCATCCACCGTAACATCATGGGCGACAAAGACATTCGAATCATTCAAACAAGGCATTTCGTATTCCGTGAGATAAGCGTCTCCGGTATTGGCGTTCAAATTTCCTGCCGGAGCATCTTCCTCTACATATTCGATGGTTACGTTATTCCCTTCGATATCCAATACCCGGAACTTCAGGAAACGATAACGGTCGGCACCCATACACCATGCCCAATAAGCGGATTCTTCCTCAATGTCGATAGATTGTTGCCAACCGCTTTCCTGCACTGGAATATCCTGCATAGCATCCAATCGTTCGGCATCGCTCTTCACAAACCAATACACATCGCCGTGGAAAGTCCGGTCTTGAATATAAAACGGATAAGTAAACCCTTCGGGCTGGCAAATAGAAAAGCCTTCCGATGCACTTTCATATCCTTTCAACACAAGTGTGACCGCCCCTTCTTGTGTGATCTCATTCTCTATAATTATCGCCTCATTGTCACTACATCCTGTAGCCATCCAGCCGAGGAGCAACATGTAAATACTTAAAATCTGCTTCATATATTCATCATTAAAAATCACCAGTAACAAACGGTAATGTCATTCTGAACGAAGTGAAGAATCTCGAATACACAAACTGAAATACACGAGATTCTTCGCTACGCTCAGAATGACATTACTCTTACATATTTCACTTATTCAGCCTCGTTCACCACAATATTCTTGAACTCCCATGTAGGAGCAGCCGTCGAATTGCTGATGTAAACAAAGGCGATGCGGATAGTCTGACCTACGTAGGCACTCAAGTCATACGGACCTAC
>CASFRN010000142.1 GCA_949296855.1 uncultured Bacteroides sp.
AGAAGTGTCGAAGTACACCGAGTCGCAACGCACGTCTATCCGTAAAGGAGTCATCGGCTTTGTATTTCAGAGTTTCAACCTGATAGACGAACTGAATGTGTACGAGAACATCGAACTGCCTTTGCTTTACATGGGCGTTCCGGCTGCCGAACGTAAGCGCAAGGTAGAGGAAGCCATGGAACGGATGGCAATAGCCCACCGCTCGAAGCATTTCCCGCAACAGCTTTCGGGAGGTCAGCAGCAGCGTGTGGCGATAGCCCGTGCGGTGGTTTCCAATCCGAAGATGATACTTGCCGATGAGCCTACCGGTAATTTGGATTCGAAGAACGGAAAGGAAGTGATGAGCCTCTTGACCGATTTGAATAAGGAAGGCACTACTATTGTGATGGTGACCCACTCGCAGCACGATGCGGGCTATGCTGGTAGGGTTATCAACCTGTTCGACGGGCAGGTGGTGACGGAAGTGGCATTGTGATGGTGTATGGCTTAACTTAAATAAAAAGTAATGATGAAAATGAGTACATTTGTTGCATCGGCTTTATCAGCCTTGATGCTGGCGGCTTGTTCTGCAGGACCTAAGGTTGTAGAGAATCCGTTGATTGAGAGTTCTAACAGCATGACGCTGGATGTTTCGAAAGTGGAATTGACCGACACCGCTACGGTGTTGCATGTGGATGCGTATTTCAGGCCACATAATTGGATTCGCATTGATTCTAAAACGTATCTTCGTGCCGGTGGAGAGAAATATGCGCTGACCAGTGCGCAAGGCATTACGCCCGACTCGCTCTTCTGGATGCCTGAATCGGGAGAGGCTTCGTTTGTGCTTTCTTTCCAACCGTTGCCTAAGCGGACAAAGTCTTTCGACTTTATCGAATCGGATTGTGCGGACTGCTTCAAGCTGTTCGGCATAGACCTGACCGGGAAGAAGAGTTATGATACCCCTGAAGGTATTCCAGCAGAAGCTTTGCAGATAGACGGGAATGCATCCATGCCCGCACCTGTCTTTAAGAGCGGGGAAACAACGGTTGAAGTCCATTTGCTTCATCACCGGGAAGAACTGGGAAAGGAACAGAATCTGTATGTCAACACGTTGGCCGGGGGCCAAGAGGAATATACCGCCCCCATCGACCTCGAAACGGGAGTAGCTACTTTTAAGTTCCAGCAATACGGTACGGCTGAAGCGTTTTTCCCGATGGCTGGTTCGGTATGGATTGCGCCCGGCGAGCATGTGACGGTTTATATAGACCAGCGGCTTAGCGGACTACGGATTGTTGCCCGCCGCAAAGATTCGGCGATGCAACCGTTCCGGGCGTTATATGCGGAAGGCACGTATGCCAATCTCAACAACCTGATTTATAGCCGGACGGATTGGCCCTCATGGGTTATGAATCTTTATAGTGGCGAATTTGCGGATTATAAGATGAGCGCGAAAGAATATGAAACGCATGTTATCAACCGTTATCAGGCATTATCGGATAGTATTGCAGCGGATAGTTTGCCGCCTCTTACGAAAGAATGGATGCAATTGTCGCTCAAGAACGAGGCGGTTGCCGCTATGTTGGGTGGAAACTTTTATCGTGAGCATAATTACCGGTATTTGCACAATGACTGGGATAGTCGCAATCCTGTAAAAGGCATCGACCCGATGAAGCCGGAGAGTCTCTCGGAGCTTGGTAAATTGTTTGATATAAATGACCCGAAATTGTTGATGGGGGCAGAAAGTTCCTATTATATCGGTAATATCGTGTCGGCTGATGAAGCTTGTATAAAAGCTGTAGGTATTCATACGGGGCTGATTCCTTCGTTGCGGAAGTTTGTGCCTCTTATAGCAAAGGCACAGGCAGGGACGTTGACCGAAGCTGATTTGAAAGTATTCGGTCCGGAAGATGATTCGTTTTATGCCGATGCCTTGAGGGCGATGCAGCAGGAAACCATAGCCAAATTAGAGGCTGTAAAGGATAAGGCGGTTGTTGAGCAGACTCCCGATGTTCCAGTTGAGAAGTTGTTTGATGCCATTATCGCTCCCTATAAAGGCAAGGTGGTGTTTGTGGACTTTTGGAATACGTGGTGCGGCCCTTGCCGTATGTCTATCAAGGCTACCGAGCCGTTGAAAGATACGGAATTGAAGAGCGATGATTTAATATGGATTTACCTTGCCAATGAAACATCGCCTCTCGTGAAATACCAAACCATGATTCCCGACATCAAAGGCAAGCATTTCCGCCTGAACGACAAGCAATGGGAGTATCTTTGCAAGAAGTTTAAGATAGACGGCATTCCTTCTTATGTCTTGGTGGATAAGGACGGTTCGTACAGCTTGCGTAACGACTTGCGCGACCATAACTTATTGGTGAAGACCTTGCAAGAGAAAATAGCCCGGTAAATAATTGCTTGTAGAAAAGAGGCTGTCTCAAAATAGAAATAGGCTTTCATTTTGTCATTCTGAACGTAGTGAAGAATCTCGAAAACAAAGCTGATGCACACGAGATCCTTCGCTTTGCTCAGGATGACATTACTTTTTGATACTCAATTACCATTTTGATACACCCTCTTTTGAAAATCAGTGTTTGTCCGTTGGCATTTCCGGCACTATCGCTTCGATGCGGTTTTCCACATCATCGGGCAGCTTGGAGAAGAAATCCAGCCCCGTAGTTTCTTCTATCTGGTCTACGCTGACCATATAGTTCCGCAAATCTTGGTGATGTGCCTTGTTCTCGAAAAGGAATCCCATGGCGATGGGGTTCTTCCGGTTGTAGATAAGCACCACTTTAAAGAAACGGTCGGGCACGGCTACCTTGTGTTTCCCAATCCGTTTGGGAGACTTCTTGTCGTAAATCGGTCCGCAGGCGATATAGACACGTCCGTATTTCTCTGCCCATACGCGGCATTTTTCTTCCAGGTCTCCCCAGTCATCTCGGTTCAGTTTCCGGTTCTGCGGACAGATGTTGCTCATGTAGAAAGATTCTTCCATGGCTTTTCCGCTCCATTTCATGTCGGCGGCAGGTGCCATGTGGCCGCGGTCGTATCCGGAGTTGGTATAGTCGCTGTGCTCCACACGCGGTTCGGGCAGGTCGGGGTCTGGCTCGAACTTGCTTTTCCGGCTTTCCGTACCTTCCGTTTCTTCACGTGTCAGTTCCCATGCCACCCAGTTCGGGGTTTTGTAGAAATCGTTGTACGATAGGGTGAAAGCGGTGCGTTGCAGCCTGATTTCATCCCTCTTCCGTGTGCTGGCGGGTATTTCCAGTAAGGTTGAAGGAGCTTGTGTCTTCGGGCTTTCGAGGATGTTGTTTATGACCGTTTCTTTTAGCTCGCTTATCGGGATGTTTACCAGTGCTTTTCCTTCCCGGTGTTGGTAGACGAACAGAGCGATGGCTATTACAATCAAGAGGAGGGCGAATCCGCGCAAGGAGCCGCCTGTGGTTTTCTTTCTCTTTCCCATGGCTTTAAGTCAGTTTGAAACGCATCCGGAAAATGCCGTCTTTATAGTCGGAGCTGATAATTTTGAAGGTCCCTATTTCCGAGGTGTTGGCTACGTGCAGCCCGATGCAGAGGCATTCGTCGTAATCGCCCACCTTCACTATCCGTACCGTGTCCGAAGCCCCTTCGGGCAACCGTTTCAGGTCGAAGCGTCCCACGGCTTCTTCTTGGGTGATGAACTCGGTCGTAACGGGCAGGTGTTGCGCTATGGTTTCGTTGACGGTTGTTTCGATGCGGGCAATCTCCTCGGCCGTAGGAGCCTGTGGCAAGGCAAAGTCAAGTTTGCTCTTTTTACGTTCGATGTGTGCCGATACGGCGCGTCCGCACTCGAACAGGTTCACCATCGTGCGGTTTACGATGTGTTCGCACGTGTGCATGGGCGGGTATTCTGTCTTGTTATGTTCGTTCAATTGAGGCTGTTCCATATAAATATAAATGTATTAATTAGCATATAGGCATAAAGGCATAAAAAAAGGAGTACCGCCGTACTCCAACCTTTTGTTAACCTTAAATCTAATACTATGAAAAACACATTGCAAAGGTAGTGACTTTTGATGAATCTGCAAATAAAATTGGATTAAATGTCTGCTTTATAACATTGTTTAAGAAATGAACTTCGAGCAAGGCATTCTATTGACATTCATTTTACTTATCTTTGCCTCCGTAAACAGATAAAGAAAGAATATATATGGCATTTGACGCGACAAAAAAAGAATGGAGTGAACTATATGCGTTCTTCCGTTTGCTGGCAGACGGACAGGTGTATGCCGGTACGCCGGATGTGGGACGGGACGAAACACTTTGCTTGCCGGTGGCAAGGGTGCAACGCGAAGAACACGACGGGACACGGCAATATATTATCGGTAAGAATGAAGTCCGGATTCAGGGCGAGAAGATAGACAAACGCATCCCGCGTGAGGATTTCGGTACGGTGGCAGGGTTGATATTGCAGGCCATGCGCGCAACCGGAGGCGATGATGTGGCTTCTCCCGATGGGGTGGAAGGCTTTCTGGACGAGGTGGCGATATTCGACCTGGAGGCGAAGACCAATGACCGTACCGACTTCAAGGTGGCTTTTTACCGGGAAGATGCTCCGTTGACGGGCTTTTGCGTGCGTTCGCGCATCGGGACACTCTATCCTTTGCTTGACGGAGGGCGCGCGGCGAACTTCAAGTTTGAGCAGACTGGCATCAAGTTTCCGGTGCCTGCCATCAACAAAATCAATGCCTTCGGCGAGGAAGACGACGTGTTGGGGCGTATGTTGATGATAGAACGGATGGGGGGTGCCTTGAAGTACAGCGATGTGGCCGACAAGATTTTCCGGAGCAACCTTTCGATGATTGACCTTCACGCTGGGCGCCTGTTTGGCGAAATGACCCGTCTGATGTGGCTGGAAGGCAAGACAAAGATAAACGACCTGACGGAGTTGCTTAAGCAGGTGAATCCGCTTAAAATAAAAGACGAACTGATTACCAAGCATGGCTTTTACGAATACAAGGTGAAAGAGTTCTTGCTTGCCGTCGCCGCGGGGATGCGTCCGGCAAAACAGTACAACGGCACTGATTCCGCCATCGACGGATGTCTGCTGGTTACGGGAGCAGGCGAGGTGCTGTGCTACCAGCGCGCTTTCCGCCAGGTGTATGCCGATTTCCTTTACCAGAACACCCGGCTGGAAAAAGGCTCTACCCGGAAAGACCACTATGGTTTCTTGGAGCGGGAGGACGGAGTTTATTATTTTAAGTTGAACTTGAAAGTGGGATTGACGAAACGATGAAATCAATGTGCTAATGTGCCTATAAATAATATGCCACATTGTCACATTAAAAAAAACGATACAACTATGGAACAAGAAGGAAAAATGATTATTTATCAGGTGTTTACCCGTTTGTTCGGAAACAAGGGGCTGCGCAACAAGATAAACGGCACCTTGGAAGAAAACGGGTGCGGCAAGATGGATGGGTTTACCAACGAGGCCTTGCACGAGATTAAGAAACTGGGCGCCACCCATATCTGGTATACGGGCATCATCGCCCATGCTTCGCAGACTGACTATTCGGCATACGGCATCCCGCGCAACCATCCTGCCATTGTAAAAGGCAAGGCGGGCTCGCCTTACGCCATCCGTGATTATTACGATGTAGACCCCGATCTGGCTGTCCATGTAGAGTGCCGCATGGAGGAGTTCGAAGCCTTGGTGCGGCGTACACACGAAAACGGGCTGAAGGTGATTATCGACTTTGTGCCCAATCACGTGGCGCGGCAATACCATTCGATAGCCAAGCCCGAAGGAGTGGAGGACTTGGGCGAAGGCGATGACCCCACGAAAGCGTTCGCTCCCGACAATAATTTCTATTACATCCCCGGCGCGCATTTGGGCGGCGAGATAGACTTCTACGATAAAGAACAAGGGGTGTATGATGAAGTCCCTGCCAAGGCTACGGGCAACAACCGTTTCGACGCTTATCCCAACAAGACCGACTGGTATGAGACGGTGAAGCTGAACTATGGCGTAGACTACATTGGCAATACGGGCAATCATTTCGACCCGATTCCCGACACCTGGCGGAAGATGTTGGACATCCTGTTGTTTTGGGCAGAAAAGGGAATCGATGGCTTCCGGTGCGACATGGCAGAGATGGTGCCTTGCGAGTTTTGGGGATGGGTAATCCCGCGGGTAAAGTCCCGTTATCCGAAAATGGTCTTCATTGCCGAGGTTTATAATCCGAACGAATACCGGAACTATTTGCACGACGGGCATTTCGATTACCTGTACGACAAGGTGGGGCTGTACGACACTTTGCGTGCAGTGGTATGCGGGTATGCTTCGGCTACGGCGATTACCGGATGCTGGCAGAGCGTGAACGACATCCAGCCGCACATGCTCAATTTCTTGGAGAACCACGACGAGCAGCGTATTGCTTCCGATTTCTTTGCGGGCGATGCACGCAAGGCGCTTCCGGCTTTGCTGGTTTCGGCTTGCATGAATACCAACCCGATGATGATTTACTTCGGGCAGGAGTTGGGAGAGGAAGGCATGGACTCGGAAGGTTTCAGCGGACGTGACGGACGCACCACGATATTCGATTACTGGAGCATCCCCAGCATCCGCCGCTGGAGCAACCACGGGCGTTACAACCTGCATTTGCTCAATGCTAAAGAGAAGGAAATCCGTCACTATTATCAGCAAGTGCTGAACCTGTGCCATACGGAGGCCGCTCTTTCGCAAGGTGCTTTCTTCGACCTGATGTACGTCAATCAAGGCGGTTGGTTGATGAACGAGCACCGCCAGTATGCTTTCTTGCGCAAGTACGGGCGTGAGGTGATATTGATAGTTGCCAACTTCGAGTCAATCCCCGTGCATATCGGCGTGAACATCCCGCAGTACGCGTTCGACTTCTTGCATCTGCCTTCTTTCGCCAGATGCAATGCCGTCGATTTGTTGACGGGAAAAGAAGAACTCATCTCGTGGATGCCCGACAAACCCGTCATGACCGATGTGCCGGCATTGGGCGGGAAAATGCTGAAGGTTTCTTTCTGAATATCAGCGAATAGACAACCGCAGGGACATATCGCATGTGCCCCTGCGGTTGCCCTCCCGCTTCTGGGGCAAATCCATTATCAATTGCTAACCGAAATCCACACACCTTCGCCCCGTTCCTAGACTATCATTTTGTCACCTTGAGCATCGCAAAAGATTCCGAAAACATCGGTAGATGCATACGGGATTGACTTCGTCGAACGTTGTTTCTTCGCTATACTCGGAATAGCATGCTTTTTGGTAGTTGATTCTTGTTTTTGAGACAGCCTTTTCATCTTTAGTCTTTAAGAAATACGTTGTTAATCAGCTGGCTTTCTATTGTTAGTCTCGTTTTTTTTTCTATTTTTGAGAAATCGAAATTATCTGATAGCACGCAGGTGGCATAGATGAAACCGATTTTATTAATTATTTAAATCTGTGTCATTTGTGTGCTATGATATAAGCTAATTAGGAACAGTTACTTACATTGACAAACATTAAACGTAGATGATTATGAAAAAGCTTGTTGGATTCGCGCTGATGGGCGCATGGATGTTGTCGGCTTGCGATAACGACGCGGATGCAGGCGGCGGGAGCTTTGAACAGACGGAATTCCAGCCGATAGAGTTAAGTGTGACAGAACAGGCGATGGCGCAAGGGCAAACTGATTTTGCCTATTCGCTTTTCGCGCTCTTGAACCGGGGAATGGAAGGAGAAGACCTGCTGGTTTCGCCTTTCAGTCTGCAGTGTGCGTTGGGGATGTTGTCGAACGGGGCGATGGGCGAAACACGCGATGAAATAGTCCGTGCCATGGGGCTGGACGGCTATTCGCAAGAGGAAGTGAATGGTTACTTCCAAAAGCTGATACGGGGCATGAACGGGGTGAGTCCCTTTGTCTCGGTGCAGACGTCCAATTCTGTATGGGTGAACCGGCAGATGGTGCTGAATGAGGCGTTCCGCCAGACCGGTGAGGAAAAATATGGGGCGCTTGTGTCGTCGATGGACTTTGGAGACCCCTCTTCGGTAGACCAGGTCAACGCGTGGTGCAACGAGACGACCCATGGCAAGATTCCCAGGATATTGGGCAGCCTTTCCCCCTCCATCTATGTCTATTTGCTTAATTCGGTTTACTTTAAGGCGCGCTGGGACACGGAGTTTCCGGTAGACCAGACGCGGCAGGGCGATTTTCATGCCGAGGCGGGCGGTGTCCTGCAGGCGAGTTTCATGCACCAGACGGTGGAACACGGCTATTTGGCGAGGGGGGAATCGTTTACCAGTGCCGTGCTTCCGTACGTAGGCGGTCATTATGAGATGCGTTTCATTTTGCCCGATGAAGGCGTTACGGTGGATGAAGTGGCGGACGCGCTGGCTTCTCCGGGCGTTTTGCAGGCAGCCATAGACAATGGCGAGGAATGCCGTATCAATTATGTGGTACCCCGTTTCGAGATGAAAGACGATATTACGTTGAACGGCGCGTTGCAGGCATTGGGCATGAAGCTTGCCTTTACGGGTGAAGGCGACTTGTCGGTGCTGACCACTCCGTATGCTCCTGTCTCTACGATTTTCCAGGTGGCCACGCTGAAGGTGGACGAAGAGGGCTCGGAAGGCGCGGCGGTAACGGCCGTTACAGATACTGCCCCGCCTCCCGGTGAAGAGGGGAAAGAGGCAGACTTTACGCTGGACCGTCCTTTCCTTTTCCTCTTGACCGAAACCGGCACGGGGACGGTGCTTTTTATGGGTAAAGTGGAGAACCCGAAATAGAATGAATATCCGCATTTTGCCGGTGACTCCTTGTCGGGGCAAAATGCGGATTCCGTTTTTATTATGGCTAAATTAGATGCCGTGCGCGTCGGCTTCCTTGCTGATTTTCTTAATCAGCCCTTGCAGTACGGCGCCCGGCCCGCATTCTACGAATTCGGTAGCTCCGTCGGCTATCATGTTCTGCACGGTTTGCGTCCAGCGTACCGACGCGGTCAATTGGGCTACCAGGTTGGCCTTGATTTCGGCGGGGTCGGTATGCGGCTTGGCGTCTACGTTCTGGTAAACCGGGCATTTCGGCGTATGGAACTCTGTAGCGTTGATGGCGGCTTCCAGTTCCACTTTGGCCGGATTCATCAGCGGGGAATGGAAGGCGCCTCCTACCTTCAGCGGAAGGGCGCGTTTGGCTCCGGCTGCTTTCATCAGTTCACACGCTTTGTTGATGCCTTCGATAGAGCCGGAAATCACGATTTGACCTGGGCAGTTGTAATTAGCCGCCACACATACTTCGCCTTCCTGTGCCACTTGCGCGCAGATTTCTTCCACTTTCTCATCGGGCAGGGCGATGATGGCAGCCATGGTGGAGGGCTGCATTTCGCAGGCTTTCTGCATGGCCATCGCGCGGGCGTAAACCAGTTTCAACCCGTCTTCGAACGACAAGGCTCCGGCTGCTACCAGTGCCGAGAACTCGCCCAGCGAGTGTCCGGCGGTCATTTCGGGCTTGAACCCGTCGCCCAAGCACAATGCCGAGATGACCGAGTGGAGAAATACGGCAGGCTGGGTCACTTTAGTCTGGCGCAAGTCTTCGTCCGTTCCGCTGAACATGATGTCCGTGATGCGGTATCCTAAGATTTCGTTCGCTTTCTCGAACAATTCTTTTGCCAAATCCGAGCTTTCGTAGAGGTCTTTGCCCATGCCTACGAACTGGGCTCCCTGTCCGGGGAATACAAATGCTTTCATATCAGTTGTTTTTTTTAGTTAATGTTTGCGGGCAAAGGTAACAAATTTAAATGAAGAATTTAAGAGCTTGTTTAAATTTTGCTCAGGTTTATTTTGAGGATTGTTTTCGAAGATGTTCTTCTGATTTTATAAGGAGGATGGCGCGGGCTATCTGACGCATAAAATCGGGAAAACAGACCGGAAACAAACTCAAAAGAAACCTGATAATACGACTTTATCGGAAAATTTGAACAGGCTCTAAACTGGCTCTAAAAAAGTTCTTCGTTTATCTGCATCGCAACGGGTGCGAAGAAGTGGTTCAGCGGCCCGTGGCCTTCGCCGATGTGCACGTCTTTTCCGTTCAGGATACCTTGGTAAACGTATGCTTTGGCTTTCCGCACCGCTTCGGCAAGCGGCTCTCCCAAGGCGAGGTAAGTGGCTATGGCGGAAGAGAGGGTGCATCCGGGGCCGTGTGTGTTCCGGCTTTCTATCTTTTGCGAAGAAAAGCGGCGGGGGTGTGCTTCTCCTTTTATATATAACACGTCGCACATTTCCTCTTCCTTTAAATGCCCTCCCTTGACTAAGACGGCTTGGCTTCCGAAACTCAAGAGCTCTTGGGCTGCGGCCTCCATTCCGTTTATCGTGGAAATCTTCTTACCTGTCAATGCTTCGGCTTCGTGCAGGTTGGGGGTGATGAGGGTGGCGAGCGGCATGAGGCTGCCGGTCAACGCCGAAATGGCGTCTTCTTCCATCAGCTTGTGCCCGCTGGTGGAAATCATCACCGGGTCGAGCACTATATAATAAGGTGTATGTTTCCGTAAGCTTCCGGCTATGGCGCGGATGATTCCGGCATCGTTTATCATGCCTATCTTCACGGCGCGCGGGCGGATGTCGGTCATCACTGCTTCAATCTGCGCTTGCACGTATGCCGGCGGCACAGGATGGATGCCGGTTACGCCGCAGGTGTTTTGTACGGTAATGGCGGTGATGGCGCTTGCCGCATAGGCTCCTAAGGCCGAAATGGTCTTGATGTCGGCTTGTATGCCGGCGCCTCCGCTGCAATCGGAACCGGCAATGGCCAGTATGCATGGGTAATGTTTCATGTCTTTGGTGTTTGGTTGATTCATGCTGCAAATGTAGGAAAATTCCTGCAATCTTGTGAATGCTTGTCTTGAAACGCCTGCCTGGAAAGCAAAATGCAGGAAGCGTAAGCATCCGCCCGGAGCTTCTTGTATAAACTACGATAAAGGATGGATGGTTGTTGTATAATGTATGAAAACTATCGGATTGAGAAATAATGTTTTATAACATAGTAAATATTTGGTGGTTTTTGAACAACGTATTGTAAAACTACGTATATTTGCAGTGCTAAAAGAAAAACGAATATGGAAAAGCAAACCGGAGATACCCAATTGATTGACGTGCACGTGTCGGTAGACTGTGCGGTGGTCGGATTTGACGGGGAACAGTTCCGGGTGCTTTTGGTCAGGCAGGTAGGCAAGCAGACGGACGGGGCGTTTAACGACTGGAAGCTTCCCGGAAGCCCGATTTATGTAGACGAGGACTTGGATGAAGCCGCGAAGCGTGTGCTGACCGAGCTGACGGGGCTGAAGAATATTCGGATGAGCCAGTTCAAGGCGTATGGGTCGAAGGACCGTACGGCAGACCCCCGCGACGTGATGTGGCTGGAGCATTTCCATTTGATGAAGGAAGGCAGGGTCGGCCGGATTGTGACGGTGGCTTACCTCGCCTTGCTGAAGATTGACCAGCGCAGCAAGCGGCTCTCGGCTACGTATGACGCGCGGTGGACTCCGGTGTCGGAGGTGGGGCCGCTAGCGTTCGACCACAACCGGATATTGAAAGACGCGATGGAGGTAATCCGCCATTATGTGGAGGCTTCTCCTTCGGTGATGTTCGACCTCCTTCCGCGGAAGTTTACTGTGGCTCAGCTGCGTGCTCTTTCCCAATTGGTGTATAACAAGGAATTTGACGTGCGCAATTTCCATAAGAAAATAGCGCAGATGCCATACGTTGTCCCCTTGGAGGAAAAAGAGAAAGGGGTGGCCCATAGGGCGGCAAGGTATTATCGGTTTGATAGGAAAGTATATAATAAGTATAAATAATTAAAACAGTAACGTTATGTATTTGTTAGGGTATGATATAGGTAGTTCTTCGGTGAAGGCCAGCTTGGTAAACGCCGGGACAGGTAAATGTGTGGCTTCGGCTTTCTATCCGAAAACGGAAGCGGAGATTATCGCCGCCCGTCCGGGATGGGCTGAGCAGAAGCCTGAAATGTGGTGGGCCAACTTGAAGTTGGCTACGGAAGCTATTATGAATGAGAGCGGGGCAAAGAAAGAAGAGATTGCCGCTATCGGCATTTCTTACCAGATGCATGGCTTGGTTTGTGTAGACAAACAGCAGCGTGTGCTTCGTCCGGCTATCATTTGGTGCGATTCGCGTGCCGTTCCCTACGGGGAGAAGGCTTTCCAGACATTGGGCGAAGAAAAGTGCCTTTCCCATTTGCTGAATTCTCCGGGCAACTTTACCGCTTCGAAGCTGGCTTGGATTAAGGAGAACGAACCGGAAGTGTTTTCTCAAATCTATAAAATCATGCTTCCGGGCGACTATATCGCCATGCGCCTGACGGGTGAGATTTGTACGACCGTTTCAGGGCTGTCGGAAGGTATGTTTTGGGATTTCAAAGCCAATGACGTGGCTCAGTTCTTGCTTGATTATTACGGCTTCGACCGTTCGTTGATAGCCGATATCCGTCCTACTTTCTCCGAACAAGGAAGAGTGACTGCCGTTGCGGCTGCCGAATTGGGCCTGAAGGAGGGGACTCCGGTGACTTACCGTGGAGGTGACCAGCCGAATAACGCGCTTTCTCTTAATGTGTTCAATCCGGGTGAGATCGCTTCTACCGCAGGTACGTCGGGCGTGGTTTACGGTGTGAACGGCTCGGTTAATTACGACCCCCAATCCCGCGTCAACACCTTTGCCCATGTAAATCATACGGCAGACCAGACCCGCTTGGGCGTGCTGCTCTGCATTAACGGTACGGGTATCTTGAACTCGTGGGTAAAGCGTACGGTCGTGCCTGAAGGCGTTTCATACGCACAGATGAACGACCTTGCGGCTCAGGCTCCTATCGGTTCGGGCGGCGTAAGCATCCTTCCTTTCGGCAACGGGGCGGAGCGTATGCTTCAGAATCAGGAAACGGGATGCTCCATTCACGGAATCAACTTCAACCTGCATACCCGCAACCATATCATCCGTGCGGCGCAGGAAGGCATCGTCTTCTCGTTCAAGTATGGCATTGACATCATGAAAGGGATGGGTATGGACGTGCAGAAGATTCATGCGGGGCATGCCAATATGTTCCTCAGCCCGATATTCCGCGACACATTGGCCGGCGTGACGGGGGCAACCATCGAACTTTACGATACCGACGGCTCGGTAGGCGCGGCGAAAGGCGCAGGTATGGGCGCCGGTATTTATAAGGACAACAATGAGGCGTTCGCTACATTGGACAAGCTGGCGGTCATCGAGCCGGATGTGGCTAATAAACAGGCATACGAAGATGCTTACCAACGCTGGTTGGAATGCATGCAAAAAATAGTAACCAAATAATCATCAACATTTCATTAACTTTTAAACAAAAAAACTATGGCAACAAAAGAGTATTTTCCGAACATCGGTAAGATTAAATTCGAAGGTGTAGAAAGCAAAAACCCGTTGGCTTTCCGTTATTATGACCCTGAAAGAGTGGTAATGGGAAAGAAAATGAAAGACTGGTTGAAGTTTTCAATGGCTTGGTGGCACACATTGTGCGCTGAAGGCGGTGACCAGTTCGGAGGCGGTACGAAGACATTCCCGTGGAAGGGAAATCCTGACAAGGTTCAGGCTGCTAAGGACAAGGCTGACGCAGGCTTCGAAATCATGCAGAAAATCGGTATCGAATATTATTGCTTCCACGATATAGACCTTTGCGATGAAGCGGACACTATCGAAGAATATGAAGCGAACCTGAAGGAAGTTGTCGCTTATCTGAAACAAAAGCAAGCTGAAACAGGCATTAAGCTGTTGTGGGGTACGGCTAACGTATTCGGCCACGCACGTTATATGAACGGTGCCGCTACCAATCCTGACTTCGACGTTGTAGCTCGCGCAGCCGTTCAAATCAAGAACGCTATCGACGCTACTATCGAATTGGGCGGTACGAACTATGTATTCTGGGGCGGACGTGAAGGCTACATGTCATTGCTGAACACCGACCAGAAACGTGAAAAAGAACACTTGGCACGGATGCTGACCATCGCCCGTGATTATGCACGTGCGAAAGGCTTCACGGGTACTTTCCTGATTGAACCGAAACCGATGGAACCGACCAAGCATCAATACGATGTAGATACTGAAACCGTAGTAGGTTTCTTGAAAGCCCACAATTTGGATAAAGACTTCAAGGTTAATATCGAAGTGAACCACGCTACATTGGCCGGCCATACATTCGAACACGAATTGTGCGTAGCCGTTGATAACGGTATGTTGGGCTCTATCGACGCTAACCGCGGTGACTATCAGAACGGATGGGATACTGACCAATTCCCGATTGACAATTATGAATTGACTCAGGCTATGATGCAGATTATCCGTAACGGTGGCTTGGGCAATGGCGGTACGAACTTCGACGCTAAACCTCGCCGTAACTCTACTGACTTGGAAGACATCTTCATCGCCCACATCGCAGGCATGGACGTTATGGCTCGTGCCTTGCTGAGCGCAGCTAAATTGCTGGAAGAATCTCCGTACAAGCAGATGCTGGCTGACCGCTACGCTTCGTTCGATGCCGGTAAAGGTAAGGAATTCGAAGAAGGCAAGCTGACTTTGGAAGACGTAGTAGCATACGCTAAGACTGTCGGCGAACCGAAACAGACTAGCGGCAAACAAGAATTGTATGAAGCAATCTTGAATATGTATTGCTAATCAATCATAACTGAATGAAGAATGAAGAATCAAGAATGAAGAATTGGTAACATCTGTTTATCCTTCATTCTTCGTTCTTCATTCTTCATTTTTTTGTCTTTTACTCTTTACCTTATTTGTTTTATATCATGGATTACTCTGAAAAAGGAAGTAAAACCTATCTTTTTACGATTGTACTTGTAGCCGTATTGGGAGGGCTTCTCTTCGGATACGATACGGCTGTTATTTCCGGTGCTGAGAAAGGCTTGCAAGCTTTCTTCTTAGGAGCGGAAGATTTTGTATATACGGACGGATGGCATGGCTTTACTTGTGCCAGCGCATTGATTGGCTGTATCATCGGTAGTGCCATATCAGGCTATTTAGCTTCGAATTGGGGGCGTAAGAAGTCGCTTATTTTTGCGGGTGTCATGTTTTTCATTTCGGCTTTAGGCTCGATGGAACCCGAATTTTTGTTTTTCGAGCATGGTGTGGCCAATTATCCGTTGCTCATCGCTTTCAATGTTTACCGTGTAATCGGCGGTGTGGGTGTGGGATTAGCTTCAGCCCTTTGCCCGATGTATATCGCCGAGGTGGCGCCGTCCAACATCCGCGGCACGTTGGTGTCCTGGAACCAGTTCGCCATCATTTTCGGCCAGTTGGTGGTTTATATGGTGAATTTCTTCATCTTAGGCGACCATACCAATCCGGTTATCGAATCTATCGGACAAGGCATCAATGCCGTGGCTCCGGGTAGCGACCCGTGGACCATTTCTACTGGCTGGCGTTATATGTTCGGTAGCGAAGCGGTGCCTGCCGGGCTTTTCGCTTTGTTGATTTGCTTCGTGCCCGAAACTCCGCGTTACCTTGTCATGGCGGGTCAGGATAATAAGGCCTTGGCTGTGCTTTGCAAGATTAACGGCAAGACGGAAGGCACTAATATCTTGAACGAAATCAAGAACACCATCACCGAGAAGACCGAGAAGGTCTTTACTTACGGTGTGCTTGTCATCTTTGTGGGTATCATGTTGAGCGTATTCCAACAGGCTGTAGGCATTAATGCCGTGCTTTATTACGCACCGCGTATTTTCGGCGATATGGGCATGGAGAACCCGATGATGCAGACCATTATCATGGGTGTGGTCAACATCCTGTTTACGCTTGTCGCCATCTTCACTGTAGAGAAGTGGGGGCGCAAGCCGTTGCTTATCACCGGCTCTACCGGTATGGCGATAGGGGCTTTCGGGGTAGCGATGACTTTCGGCCATGCCGACTTGGGGGTAGTGACCATGGTCAGCATCATGGTTTACAGCGCTTCGTTCATGATGTCGTGGGGGCCTATTTGCTGGGTGCTTATTTCTGAGATATTTCCTAACACCATCCGCGGCGCGGCTACGGCCATAGCCGTTGCTTTCCAATGGATATTCAACTGGATTGTGAGCGCGTCGTTCGTGCCGATGTTTAATATGCAGACAAGCGGTGACCCCAATTTCGGCCATTGGTTCACATACGGTTTGTATGGCGTCATTTGTGTGCTTGCCGCTCTGTTCGTATGGCGGTTGGTGCCCGAAACCAAAGGGAAGACGCTGGAAGACATGAGCAATCTTTGGAAGAACCGGAAATGACTTTTGTTTTCCCGTCCGGGTGACGGTAAAGATAAAAGGGTGTGTGCCGGAATGGAAATTGGCTTTCATTCCGGCACATAATTTTTCCAAGTATGTCGGTCTTGACCTTATGTGTATTTCTGTTGTTAAAAGGGTCGGTATCTGTTTCAGCCAGTCTCCTTTTTATGTTCTCCGTCCCAAGAACGTACGGTTTCCGAACCAAAAACATACGGTTTCCGTCCCAAGAACGTACGGTTTTGGGACGGAAACCATAAAAGGATGCCGTCTGCATCGGTGATGCAACCCAAGTGTTCTTATGTTTTTAAAGGTATTTGGAATTTGCTTATAAATTTTTGCGTGTGATGCGCTATGGAACTGGATAACTGCTTACCGTGACTCAATTCGTTTTTTTCTGATGGATGCCGATGAAATGAAATGGAAAAAATCCCGTCAGTTTGGAAAGCTGGCGATTTTTTTGTGTTTTATAGCAAGTTAAATGGATAAAATTTCCTTCAAAATTGTTTGTTTGTAATAAAAATACATATATTTGCAATATGGAATAATAATTGTCACAGTATGAATTCGAATAATAATCATGTAGTCATTATGGCGGGAGGAGTAGGCAGCCGTTTTTGGCCGATGAGCACTACTGATTTTCCCAAGCAGTTTATTGATGTATTAGGGTGCGGAAAGACTTTGCTTCAGCTGACGGTTGACCGTTTTCGGGAAGTATGCCAGCCTGGAAATATGTGGATTGTAACCTCCGGAGCGTATGCCGGTTTGGTGAAAGAGCAGTTACCCGAGATGGACTCGGAACATATCTTGCTGGAGCCATGCCGCAGGAATACCGCGCCGTGTATCGCATACGTAAGCTGGAAAATCAAGGCGAAGAACCCGAAGGCGAATATTGTGGTTACTCCGAGCGACCATATCGTGATGAACCAACGCGAATTTGTACGGGTGGTCAACTCGGCCTTGAAATTTACGGCAGATTCGGATGCCATCGTTACGCTAGGTATGCAGGCTACCCGTCCCGAAACGGGATATGGTTATATTGAGGGTGACCTTTCGATGGCGTGCCCTTCCAACAAGGAAATTTATCGGGTAGACGCGTTTAAGGAGAAACCGGACTTGGAGACCGCCAAGCGTTATTTGCAGCGTAAGAATTATTTTTGGAATGCCGGCATCTTCGTTTGGAATGTCAGCACGATAGTCAATGCGTTGCGCGTATACCAACCTGTGATGTCGAAGATTTTCGAAGGGTTGCTTCCTTATTATTATACTGACAAGGAGCAGACGATGATTAATGAGCTTTTCCCTACTTGCGAGAATATATCTATCGACTACGCCATTATGGAGAAGGCGGACGAGATTTATGTGTTTCCGGCTTCGTTCGGCTGGAGCGATTTGGGCACATGGGGATCGTTGCACGACAATATGCGTAAGGACGCGCACAACAATGTCTGCATCGGCGAAAACATCCACCTGCACGAAAGCCGTAATTGCATTGTGCATACGACGGAAGAGAAAAAAGTGGTGGTTCAAGGCTTGGACGGCTACATCATAGCCGAAAAAGACAACCGCTTGCTGATTTGCCGCTTGAGCGAAGAACAGCGCATCAAGGATTTTGCAAGCGAATGAGAGGAATGAAGAACGATTTGAATGAGGAGTGGGGAATGAAGAATTTTTGCCGGAAGGCATTCTTCATTCCCCATTCTCCGTTTTTAGCTTAATGCGGCAAGTGCTGCTTCATAATCAGGCTCTTGCGTGATTTCGGGCACGAGTTCGGTGTAAACCACCTTCCCTTCGGGGCTGATAATGACTACCGCGCGTGCCAGCAATCCGCACAACGGGCCGTCGGTCATCAGTACGCCGTATTTTTCTCCGAAGTCGGACGTATAGCGGTAATCGGAAAGAGGCACGACGTTTTCAATGCCTTCGGCGGTGCAGAAACGTCCTTGCGCGAAAGGCAAGTCTTTCGATATGGCGAGCACCACGGTGTCTTTCATCTGAGCCGCCAATTGGTTGAACTTGCGTACGGAGGCTGCACATACACCGGTATCCATGCTGGGGAAAATGTTGAGCAAGGCGTATTTCCCTTTTACGTCTGCCAGTGTAAAATTGCTTAAATCACCTTTTACTAAGGAAAAGCCGGGAGCTTGTGCTCCGGTTTGTACGAATTCGCCTGCCAATGTGACGGGTGTCCCTTGAAATGTTGTCTTTACCATAATCATGCGGTTTTATCGGTTAAACTTCTATGTAAAGTTAACAAAACTAAGGTAGATAAGGTTGTCTTTTTGTGGTATTTTTGATATTTTTAAGAGCTTTCTTTGGGGAGGTACATGACTTTTCGCTTTTTTGTTTGCTCATTATCAGAATTTTCACTTATTTTGCGTCCGTTTTTATCAGGATAATAAAAGTTACAATGGAACGTAAAATGAAAGATTATGCCATGCTTTCGCTAAAAGGGATATGCATGGGGGCAGCCGATGTTGTTCCCGGAGTGTCGGGAGGTACGATTGCCTTTATCGTAGGGATTTACGATGAATTGATTGATTCTATTAAGAGCATTAACCGCGAAAGTCTGAAGATGCTGTTCACGGGCAAGTGGAAGGAATTCTGGCGGATGATTAACGGAAATTTCTTGTTTTTCTTGCTGCTGGGTATCGGCATCAGTGTCTTTTCGTTGGCAAAGCTGATTACGTGGCTCTTAGTGGCTTACCCGATTATGGTATGGGCGTTTTTCTTCGGGCTGGTGCTTGCCTCCACGTGGTTTGTGGGCAAGGATATCAAGGAGTGGAACTGGAAGACCGTAACCGGTTTTATCCTTGGGGCGGCGGTGGCTTATTACATTACGGTAGCTACGCCCGCTGAGACGCCTTCTAATCTGTTATTCATCTTCTTGTGCGGGGCGATAGCCATTTGTGCCATGATTCTTCCGGGCATTTCGGGCAGTTTCATCTTGGTGTTGCTCGGTAAGTATTTTTTTGTGATGGAAGCAGTGAAAACGTTCGACTTGAAGGTTATTTTTGTCTTTGCCGTAGGCGCGTTCTTAGGCATTACGAGCTTTTCACGTGTGCTTTCGTATGCGTTGAAGCATGTGCGCAACATTACGCTGGCGGTGCTTACGGGCTTTATGTTGGGGTCGCTCAACAAGGTGTGGCCGTGGAAAGAGACGGTAGAGACTTTTGTGGATAGCCACGGTGTGACCAAGCCGCTGGTAGAGGTGAACGCCGTGCCTGACCGGTTTATCATCGAAGCCGTAGTGTTGGCTATTGTCGGGTTCGTGTTGGTTTACGTGCTCGAAAAACTTTCTTCTAAGAAAAGTGCGGCTTAATGACAGTACGCAGATGGCACGGATGAAATCAATTATCACAGATTATTCCTTAAAATAATTCTGTGGCCATCTGTGTCATCTGTGTGTTATAAAAACTTCAGCCGTACCATCTTTTTCATAGGCTGTAGTCCACGCAAGCTCGGTCTTGCCTGTATCCCTTCAGCAGCCCTGCCGCCGCTTGGTGGTCGGGGTGGGCGGAATACGCCTTCACGTCTTCCAGCGTATCGAATTCGCTATCCAGGCAGATGTCCCATTGCTCGTCGGGGTTCATGTTCAGCCCCACAAAAATGTGTCGGATGGACGGGATGTGGGCAGGTAATGCTTCGATAGCTTCCTTGAAGCGATGCATGATGTCTTCTCTTTCGGCTTGGGTAAGCTCTTCGCGCAGCTTAAATAAAACAATGTGCTTCACCATAATTCGTTGAGTTTGTATGTTTCTTTATTCGGATGCAAATGTAGCGAAACATTTTCAAAACAGAGGGAAAATACGTATATTTGTGCAATTATCCATATCTAAAAACAATACAAGCATGATTATCATCGGCATTGCCGGAGGGACAGGCTCCGGAAAGACAACAGTAGTGAAGAGTATCATCGACAGTCTGCCTGCGGACGAAGTGGCATTGCTCCCGCTCGATTCATATTACAAGGACAGCAGCCATGTGCCGGTAGAAGAGCGTCAGAATATCAATTTCGACCATCCCGACGCGTTCGACTGGAATTTGCTCTCGCGTCAGGTGGAGATGCTCAAACGGGGGGAAGCCATCGAGCAGCCTGTTTATTCGTACCTGACGTGTACGCGCCAGCGTGAGACCATCCACATCGAGCCGCGCAAGGTGGTGATTATCGAAGGCATCCTGGCGTTAAGCGACCGGAAGTTATGCGGGCAGATGGACTTGAAGGTGTTTGTGGATGCCGAAGCGGACGAGCGGTTGATTCGGGTTATCCAGCGCGATGTCGTTGAGCGCGGGCGAACAGCCGAAGCGGTGATGGAGCGGTATATGAAGGTATTGAAGCCCATGCACGAGGAGTTTATCGAGCCGGCCAAGCGGTATGCCGACCTGATTATCCCGCAAGGCGGACACAACAAGAAAGCGATAGAGATACTGAAGATGTATATCGAAAAAATAATCGGATGATGAAAACGCTCATGTTTTTTTGGCTGGCTTGTGCTCTAGTCTTGTTGGCTTCTTGTACGGGAAAGCGGAGCGCGATAGGCGGGGAGGCAAACATCGATTTGCCCGACCTCCGTGAGCGAGGTGAACTCGTGGTGCTTACCGCCAACAGTTCTACTTCGTACTTCAACTACCGAGGCGAGCCGATGGGATTCCAGTACGAGCTGGCGCAGCAGTTCGCCCGCTCGTTGGGCTTGAAGATGAAGCTGAAGGTGGTGAACAATACCGCCGAAATGGTGCGTTGTCTGCTCAGCGGAGAGGGTGACCTGATAGCCTATAACCTCGACATAACGCCTGCGTGGAAAGACAGCCTAATTTATTGCGGCGAAGAGCACATCACGCATCAGGTCATCGTGCAACGCCGGAACCGGGACAGGCTGGATGACGTGACCCAACTGATAGACAGGGACGTATATGTCAGTCCGGGAAAATGCTACGACCGGCTGGTGCATCTTGACGAGGAACTGGGCGGAGGGATTCGTATTCATCGGGTGGATGCCGACAGCGTATCGGCGGAAGACCTAATTACGTGGGTATCCGAAGGGAAGATAGACTATACGGTGGCGACCGACGAGGTGGCGAGAATCAACCGTACCTATTACCATAACCTGGACATTGGCTTGGTCATCAGTTTCGACCAGCGCGCTTCGTGGGCGGTGAGGAAGACCTCGCCTCTGCTTGCCGAAGCGGCCGACAAGTGGCACAGGGAAAACATCAATTCGCCGGAGTTCAAGGCGAGTGCGCGCCGTTATTTCGAACTGGACAAGCAGCCTGCCCACGGTTCCATCCTTTCGGTAAAGGACGGGAAAATCTCGCATTTCGACGGGTTGTTCCGCAAGTATGCCCAAGAAATCGGGTGGGACTGGCGTCTGCTTGCGTCGTTGGCTTATACGGAGTCGAATTTCAATCCCGATGTAGTGTCGTGGGCGGGCGCAAAGGGTTTGATGCAGCTGATGCCCGCTACTGCCCGCGCCATGGGGGTTCCGCAAGGGAAAGAGCAAGACCCTGAAGAGAGCGTTAAAGGCGGGGTGAAATACATCGCCCAGCTTCAGAGCTTGTTCCGTAACGTGCCGGACAAGGAAGAGCGGGTGAAGTTTGTGCTGGCCGCTTACAATGCCGGAGCGGGACATATCACTGATGCCATGGCATTGGCAAGGAAATACGGCAGGAACCCATACCTTTGGGAACACCATGTAGCCCATTACATCTTGCTGAAGAGCAACGAGGAGTATTACCAAGACCCTGTGTGCAAGAACGGCTATTTCCGCGGCACGGAAACTTACAACTTCGTGCGCGGTGTCATCGGCCGTGCCGAGATGTATAAAAAGAAAATCAAACGGTAAAATTTCTATTTCTTTGCGTATGTATTTGCATGAAATATGCATATATATGGCAACATAAAAACACAGCAATAACACAATAACTTTTCAGGAGGTGACGGGAAAAAGAAGATAAGTAATAATATAAAATTATAATGCACTCCTTTCATGCCGAAACAGGGAAAGATTATTAATTGTTATTGTTGTTTTTTTGTTATTGCTTCGTTGATATATTTTTATATCCGCCTGTTTTAAGTTCATTGCCGTATGGACAAAAATGTTTGCCTTTGCGGATTTAATCAGTTTTCACATACAAAGGGGCGGATAACCTTTATTTTTTATCTGAATTGGTCTATGACTTTGTTTAGTTCGGCGGCACTTAGGATACCGCTTTGCCTCCAAAGTTGTTTTCCGTTCTTGAAAATCAGGAGGGTGGGAACAGAATATACAGCGTAATGCCGGGCGATTTGCGGATTCCGGTCGATATTGACCTTGATGATCCGTAAGGAGTCTCCCTGCATCTTTTTTACTTGTTCCAAGACAGGAGCCATTGCCTTGCAAGGCGCACACCAATCGGCGTAAATGTCTACCAATACGGGCGTGGGCGAAGTGATTAAGTCTGCAAATGTTTCCATGGTCGTTCCGTTTTTCTTTAAGAGTTGTTGTCTAGTTGGTATAACGTTTCACGTTGCCGTTTTGTTCAGCCGGCGTGCGTTCTTTTGTGGGAAGAATGGGAACGAGGCATGGACATTTTGCTTTTTCGCAAAATGAATCCATGCCTCGCGTTGTATGAAAAAGAATATGGTTTATTTTTTAGCCGGAGTATACCGTGCGTTCAGCCCTTCTACAATCTCGTCGGTGATGTTGAAAGTGGGGTCGGCATACAGCAGGTTGTCGAATCCCGTGTTGCTGATGATTAGGCTGTATCCTTTATCCTTGTTGTATATCTTCAGGAACGAGTTGATGGAGTCGCGCAGTTGTAGGCTGTTTTTTTGGTTTTCCAGTTGGAGTTCGTTGGTCAGCTTTTCTTGCAGTTCTTGCAGTTTCTGTTGTTTCTGCACAATGCGCACTCTTTCCTGTTCGGCGCGTTCCTGGCTTACGAAACCGTTGTTTTCCAGTTTGCGTTGGAATTCTCTCATGTCGTTGTCCAGGTCTTTCGCCTTTTCGTTCAGGGTGGTGCGGATGTTTTCCTCCTTTTGAATCATCAGTTCGTTCAAGTCGTTCCAGAACTTGTATTTGGTCAGCAGGGAGTCGATTTCCACGTAGGCGATTTTCATGCTTCCCGGGACGGTGGCCGCCACCGGAGCCGGACTGTCATTGTCCGCTTTACTGTTTGTACATTGCGTGAACATCAGCGCGAAAGCCAATGCGATGAATCCATTCAGGACATACTTCATTTTTCTCATAATGCTTTTAAGTATCTTAGTTATTAATTGTTTTCTTTTTCCCGCACTTTCCGTACGGCTTCACGTTCGGCTATGGCATGCGGGTTGGTGCGTCTCGCTTCCCGGTCTTGCGACTGTACGCAACCGATTCCCTTTTCCCTTAATGCCTTGTTCCCGCTTACGTGTGTATTAGGGAATCGTCCGTTCTTTTTTAAGAGTATCTTTACCGATAATAGTGCGATGCAAATAGCAACTATTAACACTGTAATCAGGATAGTCTTCAGCATTTCTATTAATTTTGTGGTGCAAAGATATACTTTTTGTTATCTAAACGGGACGTTTGCGCGGGAAAAAAGCGGGCGAAGTCCTTGTTAGCTTGTGTTTTTAACTTATTTTTGCGGATGAATAGAAAATAAATAGTCGATTATGGAGAAAAAAGATTTGAAGCCCGCTCTTGTATTTCATTATTTTGAAGAAGTATGCGGGGTGCCCCGACCTTCGAAGAAAGAAGGGAAAATCAGGGCGTATTTATTGGATTTTGCCGAAAAAAATGGATTGCCGGCTAAGTCGGATGAAGCTGGGAACGTATTGATAACAAAACCTGCTACGCCGGGGAAAGAGAACCTGAAGACCGTGATTCTGCAATCGCACATGGACATGGTGTGCGAGAAGAACAAGGATACGCGGCACGATTTCGATACCGACCCGATAGAAACGTACATCGACGGGGAATGGCTGCGGGCAAAAGGTACAACTTTGGGGGCTGATAATGGTATTGGAATTGCAACAGAATTGGCAATCTTAGCTTCGGATGAAATCGAGCACGGGCCTATCCAATGTTTGTTCACGGTGGATGAAGAGACGGGATTGACCGGCGCTTTCGCCTTGAAGGAAGGGTTCATGGATGGGGATATCCTCATTAATCTCGATTCGGAAGACGAAGGTGAATTGTTTATCGGATGTGCGGGAGGTGCGGGCACTACTGCTGTGTTCCCTTGCACGATGACCGCTGCCCCCGAAGGTTATTTCTTTTTCCGTGTAGCCGTGAAGGGATTAACCGGAGGACATTCGGGTGATGATATCAACAAGAACCGTGCGAATGCTAACAAGTTGCTGAACCGTTATTTGGTCGGGTTGATGCGGAAATATGATTTGCGCTTGTGTGAGATAGACGGTGGAAACCTGCATAATGCTATTCCGCGCGAGGCACATGCCGTATGTGCCGTGCCTATGGCTTGCAAGGAAGCGGTGCGGGTGGACTTGAATGTCTATCTGTCGGAGGTGGAAAGCGAGTATGCCGTAACCGAGCCGGACTTGCAGATGGATTTGGAGTCGGAATCACCCTGTGCCAAGGTGATGGACGCGGAACAGATGCGGTGTTTCCTGCTTTCTATTTATGCGGTGCACAATGGAGTGTATGCCATGAGTCAGGATATTCCGGGCTTGGTGGAAACATCTTCCAACTTGGCTTCTATCAAGCAAAGGGAAGGATGCATCAAGGTGGTGACCAGCCAACGCAGTTCTATTCTTTCTTCTCGTATGGATATGTCGCAGATGGTCAGTGCCGCTTTTGAGTTGGGCGGAGCCAAGGTAGAGACGGGTGACGGCTATCCGGGTTGGAAACCGAATCCGTCTTCGGAAATATTGCGCATTGCGGCGGAAAGTTATAAGCGTTTGTTTGGAGTAGAACCGAAGGTAAAAGCCATCCATGCGGGATTGGAGTGCGGTTTGTTCCTCGAGAAATATCCTTCGCTCGATATGGTTTCGTTCGGACCTACTTTGCGTGGCGTGCATTCGCCCGACGAGCGTATGCTGATACCTACGGTCGACAAGTTTTGGCGTCACTTGCTGGATGTGTTGGCACATATTCCGGTGAAAGCGTGATGATGTTTTTAATTGAACACAGATGATACAGAAGTACACAGAAATACACAGGTTTATTTTTAGGCTTCGCTATGTTGTGGGTCGGGAAATAAATAAAATCTGTGTATTTCTGTGTGTGTCTGTGTTTTTCTTTTCGCAAGCCCATGCACAAGAGCCGTTCCGCGTGATGCATTATAATGTGGAGAATTTGTTCGATTGCCGTCACGATTCGTTAAAGCACGATGAGGAGTTTCTTCCGCAGGCGGTTCGTGCCTGGACTTGGAAGAAGTATTACGATAAGGTGACGAAGATAGCGAAGGTCATCTTGGCGGCTTCGGATGGGCAAGTGCCCGACTTGGTCGGTTTGTGCGAGGTGGAAAACACGTATTGCTTGGATGGATTGACCAAGTATTCTCCTTTGCGTGATGCCGCTTACCGGTATGTGATGACCGATTCGCCTGACGAGCGGGGAATTGATGTGGCTTTGCTTTACCAGCCCGCCACGTTCCGGTTACTCGATGTGCAACGTATCCGCATCCCTTCCGCGCGCATCCGGCGCAAGCCTACCCGAGACTTGTTGCACGTGAGCGGGCGTGTGATTTCAGGCGATACGCTCGATGTTTTTGTTTGCCATTTTCCTTCCCGTTCGGGTGGTGTGCGCCAAAGCGAACCGCATCGTTTATTGGTGGCTGATGTTTTGCGCCAAGCGGTAGATTCAGTATCATCCGTCCGCCAACATCCCTACCTTATTATAATGGGGGACTTTAATGATTATCCTTCCAGCCGTTCGGTGTCCGAAGTGTTGGGTGCGGAAAGAGTACCCGATGCAGGTATTTCTCCTTCCGGACTCTATAACTTGATGGCAGGGAAGAAGGGGGGCACGTACCGGTATCGGGGAGAGTGGGGGATGCTCGACCAGTTCATTGTGAGCGGTACGTTGCTTTCTCCTTCGTCCGCTCTTCGTACCGGTGCGGACAAAGCCCGTCCATTGGCATTTCCTTTCCTCTTGGAAGAAGACGAGCAATATGGAGGCGATACGCCTTTCCGCACGTATAAAGGCATGAGGTATCACGGCGGGTATAGTGACCACCTTCCCATTTGCTTGGATATTACGGTCAGATACTGATTCCCATGATGTAGTCGTTCATGTAGAAGCCGTTCCCGATGTGTGCGTCTTCTTCGCGCACTTTTTCCATTCCCATGTGTTGGTAGAAGCCTAAAGCTGGATTTTCACGATTTACGTTCAGTTCCATGCGGCACGGTTCGGGATGGAGGTCTTTGATACCTCGGATAGCTTGTTGGAAGAGGAGCTTCCCCAAGTGGTGTTTCTGGTAATACGGAATTACATAAATTTTCTGCAGGTGGAAGAGGTCTTTCCCTTCGGGCTGGATAGAGACATATCCCGCTCCTTCGCACTCTTCGAAAGCGATGTAATAGATGTGTCCTTCTTCGGTCATTTGCTTGTGCAGGTTTTCGGGCGAGTACATCCAGTCCATCATGTAATCGATTTGTTCCGGAGTCAGGATGTTTTTGTACGTGGCGGGAAACGCTTCCCATGCTAATTTGTTAATCAAAGGAATGTCTTCTAATGTAGCTTTTCTGATAGTGAACATAGTGTTTTTGTTTTTCTTGCAAAGTTATTGCTTTTAGTGAAGAATGAAGAATGATGAACGAAGAATGAGTAATTATTGTATTAAAATATATGAAATAATAGTACCTTGCGATACAAGGTATCTGTATAATGCATATATTTGTGCCATACAAAGGAATAAGGAGGAATGA